>JABDIZ010000285.1 GCA_013003465.1 Rhodothermaceae bacterium | reverse complement strand
ACACTGGCGCGCTCTGGCTGGGTACGAGCCGGGGGCTGGCTCGCTTCGACTCGGCCTCGCAGACCTTCCGCCTCTGCGACCCCGACGACCGTCCCGGCCTGCCCGAGTACAACCGCCGCGCCGCCTTCCGCGGGGCCGATGGGCGGCTCTACTTCGGCCACCTCGACGGCGTGACCGTGTTCGACCCAGCGGCGCTCCGCGACAACCCCGTCCGGCCCGCCACCGTCCTTACACGCGTCGCACGCACCGGGCCCGAGGGCCCCGCCGACCTTGACCTCCCCACGGACGAGGCGCTCGCCCTGAGCTACCGCGACCGCCTCGTCCGCTTCGAGTTCGCCGCGCTCAACTTCACGCACGCCGAGGAGAACCGCTACCGCTACCGCCTCGACGGGTTCGATCGCGACTGGGTGGACGCCGGGACCGAGCGACAGGCCATCTACACCAACCTCCCGCCGGGACGCTACACCTTCCGCGTGCAGGGTGCGAACAACGATGGCCTCTGGAGCACCGCCGACGCCACGCTCGCGCTCGTCGTTGCGCCGCCGTTCTGGGCGACGGCGTGGTTCCGCGTGCTGGCTCTCCTCGCGCTCGGCGGCCTCCTCCTCGCGGCCCACCGCTACCGCGTGGCGCAGCTCCTGCACGTCGAGCGCGTGCGGGCGCGCATCGCCAGCGACCTGCATGACGAGGTGGGCTCGAAGCTCGCCGCCCTCGCGCTCTCGAGTGAGACCGTGGCACGCCGCGCCACACTGGACGCACCCGAACGCCATCGCCTCGGCGAAATGGCCGACACGGCCCGGCGCATGGCCGACGACCTCCGCGACATCGTCTGGCTCGCCAACCCCCGCTTCGATACACTTGGCGACCTCGTCGAGAAGATGTGCACCACCGCCGATGCTCTCCTCGATGGCACGGCGCACACGTTCACCTGCAAGGATGGCGAGGCCGTGCAGGCGCTCGACATGGAGCAGCGCCGCCAGCTCTTTCTGTTCTACAAGGAGGCGCTGCGGAACGTCGCCCGTCATGCAGAAGCACATCACGTGACCGTGCATCTCGCCTGCAATGACGGCACCCTCCGCCTCGACGTGACCGATGACGGCATCGGCTTCGAACGCACTGCGATGCGCGAGGCGACGGGCTTGGCGAGTTTGGAGGAACGCGCCCGTGCGCTCGGAGGCACCGTCGAGATTGAAACGCAACCCGGGGGTGGAACGACGGTGCGCCTCCGAGCGCCGCTCCGTCGAATGGCGGGTTTCCGCGATGGACGGCGCCCGAACGGACGCCTAGGTTCTCCCTCATGAGCCTCGATGCCCCCACCCGCCTCTGGCTCGTTGAGGATGACGCGCTGTTCCGGCAGGCGCTCACCGACCTCTTCGCCGATGCCGACGACGTGGACCTCGTGGGCGTCTTCGGCGCATGCGAACCTGCGCTCGACGCCATCGAGACGGAAGGCGCGCCGGATGTCGTCCTGCTTGACCTCGGCCTGCCCGGGCTCTCCGGCACCGAGGGCGCGCGCCGTCTCAAGGCCCGCTCGCCCGCCACGCAACTCGTTATCCTCACCATCCATGAAGACGACGACGCCGTCTTCGACGCGCTCTGTGCCGGGGCCTCCGGCTATCTCCTCAAGAATGCCACCGGACCTGAAATTCTCCAGGCCGTGCGCGAGGTGCGTGCCGGCGGCGTCCCGCTCACCCCGCCCGTGGCGCGGCGGATGCTCACGCACTTCCGCCAGATCGTACCCGCGCACAGCGACTACGGCCTGACCGAGCGCGAGCGCGAGATCCTCGGCCTCCTCGCTGAGGGCCTCGCCCAGAAAGAAATCGCCGATCGGCTCTTTCTCAGCCCCCACACCGTGGACACGCACCTGCGCAACCTCTACGCGAAGCTGCACGTGCGGACCGGCATTGCCGCCGTCTCGAAGGCGCTACGCGAGCGGCTGATCGGGTAAGCGATTGCGAATGGCGGATTTCCGCGATAGCGGACGAAGACCTCTCCCTCTAGGTTTTGCTAGCAAGGGGCACTCTCGCCTCCGGCCAAACCTGCACGAGGACCCGTCATGCGTCTCGCTACGTCCCGCCTGACTTTTGTTCTACTCTGCGGCGCACTCCTGTTGCTCGCGGCTCCCCTCACCCTCGCGCAGCCAGACGGCGTCACCGTCATCTACGTGGACCCGGATGCGACGGGCGCAAACGACGGCACGTCCTGGGCGAACGCCTTCGCCGCCCTCCAGGATGCGCTCGATGCGGCCGTAGGTCCCGATTATGAGATCTGGGTGGCCGAAGGGGTCCACTATCCCGATCTGGGTGCGACCCATACAGACAACAACAGCTTCGAGCGTTTCGAACTCAAGAGCGACGTGCCCCTCTTTGGTGGCTTCGTCGGCACGGAAACGGCGCGCGATGAGCGCAACCCGGACCCCAACACCAACAACACCATTCTGAGCGGTGACATTGGGGGAGGCCAGCAGAGCCGGAATGTCGTGTACGCCGAGAACATCACAGGCACTGTAGTTGACGGGTTCACCGTAAGCGGCGCCAGTAACGTCGGCGTACCCGAACAGGGCGCCGTCAAGGCCATCGCGGCGGATCAGCTGTTCCTCGTCAACCTGCGTGTGGTAGAGAATGCCGGAGTCGGGATCCACATTCGAGGAACCAGCGACGTCACGCTTGACCACGTCGAGATCGCAGACAATGGAGACATAGGAATCGGGGTTGACGACATCACCACCAGCGACGATGCGACCGTACTGCTTGTAGACAGCATCATCCGAGGCAATGGAGACATCGGTGGGGTTTTCGGAGCGGACGCCATCGTCACGGTGATCAACACGCTCGTCTCGGGCCATAACGCGGCCGGCTCGAAGGGCTTTACGAATAGCGGCCTGCTGACGGTCCAATTCTGCACGTTCACCGACAACGGCACGCCCACGCAGGTCGGCGGCGGCATCGCCAACGGCGGTACCAGTGGCCCCCGTGGGATGGTCGTGACCGGCTCGCTCTTCGAAGGCAATCACGCCAGCCTGGGCGGCGGCATTCACAACACCGGAGCGGCCATTGTGGTCGGCAACACCTTTCTAGGTAACGACGCCGACCAGCAGGGCGGCGGCGTCTATAATCATGCTGCGGCAGCCAGCCTCGAACTCCACAACTCGTACTTCCTCGGCAATACGGCCGGCAACCGGGGCGGAGCCATCGCCAATTTCGCCGAATTCGACGCCATGAACCTCGTGATGGCCGGCAATGCGGCGACCTTCTTCGGCGGCGGGCTTTACAACGATGGAACCGCGACGCTGCGCAACACGACGGTTTACGGCAACTCGGCTGATGTCGAAGGCGGCGGCGCCTACAACGACACGGGGGACCTGACCGTCCTCAATTCCGTCTTCTATGGAGACAGCGCGCCGTCCGGCCCCGAGATCTTCAACGCGCTGTTTGCGACTACCTCGGTGGGCCACAGCGATATCCAGGGCGGGCTGGCCGGGAGCACCGATCTCGGCAACAACATCGACGCCGAGCCTGCCTTCCTCGACGCCGATGGCCCCGACGACCAGCTGGGTACGCTGGATGATGACTTCGACCTCATGCCTGGCTCACCGCTCATTGACGTTGGCAACAACGACTATCTGCTCCCCGACTTTCTGGATCTCGATGGCGACGGTGAGCGGACTGGGCAAGAGCCTTGGCCAAACGATGTCGGCGTTACACTACATGGGTGGGACGAAATCTTTGAAGACCCTCCTAGTTTTAATATTTTTGATAATATTGAAGTACTCTTTTTGAAGCGTGAAGTATGCGTACATGATGCCATATTTCCTAAGTTTCAAACATTCCCCTTGTGGTTTACTGCAACTATTTTCTGGGGCGACGGCACCAGTATGCCCACGGATACCAGAGACACGTATCCCCACGCCTATAGCGAAGCGGGGCCCAAAACTATCGTGTTCGTACCTGTTACCGTTGTCGGTGAGTCGGAGCCGGTAAACGTCATGATTGAGGTTCTGCCTGCCTCCGATCCGACCTGCGAGCGGGATCGTCAACTGGGCTTTAAAGAACTAGTAGACTTGGGCGCCCGCGAAGCCTTTGGCACCACTGTCGCCAATGAGCCTGCCCCAGGCATTGAGTCGTTCCGCCTGGAAGCGCCCACTCCCAACCCGGCTTACACCCGCGCGGAACTCGTCATCCACCTCGCCGAAGCGGAGCCTGTCCGCCTCGCGGTCTATGATGTGCTTGGCCGCGAGGTCGCACGCCTGCACGACGGCCCGCTCGCGGCCGGGCGGCATCCGTTCGTGTTCGAGAGCCGCAGCCTCCCGGCAGGCATCTACCTCATCCGCGCCACCGGACCGTCATTTCAGGCTACGCAACCGCTCACGCTCGTCCGCTGATCAGCCTGCTGCTAGCATCCCCATGATGCCGCCGCGGATCATCGCCACGGAGATCGCGGCGAGGAACAGGCTCGCCACCTTCGCAATCGCCTTCGAGGTACTCGGCCCCGCGTAGCGAAGCAGCGTCGGCCCGAAGGAGAACGCGATGAACACGAGCCCCATGTTGAGCGCAATCGAGAGCAGCGTGGGCGGATAGCCGAACTGCTGCTCGGCCACGAGGATGGTCGTAATGGCGCCCGGCCCTATGATGAGCGGGATGCCCAGCGGTACGATGGGCAAGTCGGTCGTGTCCTTGGTGATGGCCTCGGCCTTCTTGCCGTTGACCTGCGTGCGCCGCTTCTTGAGGTCGCCGAAAGCCAGGTCGGTGATGGCGATGACAAGCAGGATCAACCCGCCGCCCACGCGCAGGTCGTTGACCGTGATGCCGAGCGTGCGGAAGATGACCTCACCCGCAAAGAGCATCAGCACCGCCAGGATGAACGCCGCCGCGAGGGCACGGACGAGCAGAACCTGGCGCGTGGGCCGGTCCATCGTCTCGGTCATGCCGATGAAGAGCGGCAGGATGCCGGGGATGTTGATCGCCACGAAGAGCGGCAGGAACGCTGCGACGAGTGTCTGAAAGAAGATTGCCACGGAAGGACCCGAGTGGGGGACAAGAGGGGCCAAGAGAACGGGGGCGAGGGGCGGCTTACGGGCCGCGCGCCTCGCCCCCGCTCGGAGGTAGTCATGCGTGGGCCGTCCACGACTGAGCCAGCATCAAGTTTCCCCCGATGCCGCAGCGCGGCACGGATACACAATCCTTTCACATCGCCTCCTCCGCACCTTCGCGGTTGGCGCTAAAAAGCCTACCGCAAGAGGGTAACGCGCCGGGACTGCAGGACATCCGCGCCCGCGATCATGCGCACGAGGTAGACGCCCGAGGCCAGGCCCGAGCCGTCCAGCAGGACTTCGTAGCGACCCGCCGCACGCTCGCTGTCCGCGAGCACTGCGACCTCGCGGCCCAGCAGGTCGTACACCGCTAGGCGCACCGGCCCGGCCTCCGCTATGTCGTACCGAAGCGTGGCCCGTGAGGCGAACGGGTTGGGGTAGGCGGCGTGCAACGCAAAGGTGTCGGGCACGTCGAGGCCCGGTTCGTTGGCGACGGGCTTGCCGATGACCAACTCGGCCCCGAGCGCCGAGGTCTCGACGAAGGCCTCCAGGCCGTCGGGCAGTTCCAGGGTGTCGAACATGCCCGTCGCGCCGTCGGTGGCCGGGATGATCAGGAAGCGGTCGTCCTCGGCGGGCTCGAAGGGGTCAACGAGGCTGATGCGGAGGGTGCCGCCGAGCGTGGCCGTGCCCGTGACATCGAGCTGCGCGTACTCGGTCCCGGCCGTCGGACCGGCGAGGCCGATGTTCAGCACACCCGTGCCTGCCGGGTAGGCACTGTCTATGAAAAGCACCGCATTCTCGCCGCCTCGCGCGACCGACGCCAAGGCACCCGGCGTCCAGGTGGCGTCGTTCGTCACCGAGCCCCCCAGGAACGCCACCGTCCCATTTCCTACGACCTCGGCGGACTCGGTGAGTGTCCGCGTTCCGCCGATGAACTCTAGGCGGCCCGTCTCCAGCACCTCGTACCGCCCCGTGTCGGTGCCGCCCGTGGCGTTGAAGCCGCTCTGCTGGAGCGTGCCGTCAAGCACGCTGACGACGCCCTCGTTGTCCATACCGGAATTGAAGCGGAGTGTGCCGCCCTCATGGGCGAGGAAGCCTTCGTTGCGGAAGGTGCCCGCGAGAAAGACGCGCTCGCCTGCTCCCAGCGAGGTCAAGGTGCCCGCGTTCTCAAAGACGGCCTCGGTGCCGTTGCTGAAGTCGGCATCACCCGTCCAGGTGGTCTCGCCCTCCACACGCAGCGTGCGGGTGTCGTTGAGGCCGATGTTCGCGCCCCCAATGGCAAGCGGGATGCTCGGCCCCAGGATCGTGGTGCCGCTGCCCCCCATGTCGCCGCCGCTCCAGAGGAGTTGGCTCGTGACGGTGAACTCGCCGCTGCCGTTGAGTTCGCCTGCGGCCAGGTCTAGCGTGGCGGTGCTGCTCGTGCCGTTCAGGTTGAGCGTGCTCAACGCGGTAAAGCGGGTTACGGGCACATCGTAGGATCCGGACAGGGTGAGCGTGCCTGCGGCCATCTGAAGCGTGCCCTCGCCAGTTACATCGCCGGAGAGCGAGTTGTTACCCCCCGAGACCAGAAACGTCGTGCCTGCCTGCACCTCGATAGATCCTGTGCCGGTCATGCCGGTTGAGTTGAAACCGTGCAGATCGAATGTGCCGTTCTCGACCCGAATGATGCCATCGTTGATGAGACCCGCGCTGTAGCGCGCGTTTCCGCTCCCCGTGCGCCGGATCAGGCCGGTCGCGCTGTTGGTGAACGCATCGACGAGCGAGGAGAACACGAAGCCGAAGGCGTCCGTCTCGCCGAAGGCGAGGATCAGTTCGCCGTTGTTAATGAACCGGGCCTGGCCGAGCCACAAGCCGAGCCCTTCCCAGATGGTCACGCCGTCGTTGACGAGCGTGCGGCCTTCGCTCATGCGGAAGTTGTTCGTCTCGTCGGTCATCCGGCAGGTGGCCCCGGCAGCCACTGTGACGAGGCCCGTGCCGCGGAAGGTGTCGAAGCCCGTACCGCCCGCGTTCCAGATCAGCGAGTCGGTGACGGTGAAGTCAGCGTCTCCCGTGAGGATGGCGAGGTTGTCGATGACGAGCTTGCCGATGTTGGTGTCGGCGGTGAGCGTGGCCGTGCCGCTCTCGATGATGGCGGTGTCACCGAAATCGGGGACATCGGCGGGTGTCCAGTTGGTCGGCTCGGTCCAATCGCCGGTGCCGCCGTTCCAGGTGTGGACGGTCTGGGCTGCCGCCGGCAGGGCTGTCACGAGGGCGAAGAGCGCGAGGCGCGGTAGCGTAGCGAGGATGTTCATGAGTCAAGGAATCCAGTGAGGGGCTACCCACTCCTTCGCAAGACCCGGTGGCAAGGGATCATCTCGGTTGCGCTGGGGCGTGTCGCCCGTGTCCCCTACTTTCCACGCTCGGCGTTATTACTAGTAGTGATGCTGGCTGAACCCACCACCACCCAACTGCTCCACGACGCCCGCGGCGGCAACCGCGCGGCTCTGGATCGGCTGTTCCCGCGCCTCTACGACGAGTTGCGGGTGCTCGCGCACGCGCGCCTCCGCCGCCACCGTCCCGGCGAGACGCTCAATACCACTGCCGTCGTCCACGAGGCGTTTCTCAAGCTGACCGCTGGCGAGACGCCCTCCGTAGAGAGCCGGACGCACTTCTTCGCGCTCGCCTCCCGCGCCATGCGGTTCGTCCTCATCAGCTACGCGCGCGAGCGGACAGCACAGAAACGCGGCGGCCCACAGGCCGATCTCCCGCTCGATGAGGCGCTCGCCATCGCCGCGTCCGGTGGGGCTGAGGCTGAAGCCCTCGACCTGCTCCACCTCGATGCCGCACTTGACCGTCTCGCCGCCGTCAGCGAGCGCCTTGCCGAGGTCGTGGAGTACCGCTTCTTCGGGGGCATGGCCCATGAAGAGATCGCACGGGCGACGGGGCGCTCAGTCCCCACTGTCAAGCGCGACTGGCGGCGCGCGCGCACGTACCTCTTTCGGTTCATGCGTGAGAGCACCAGCGGGTCCGATGATCCGCCCGAGGGCGATGCTGCGATAGAAGCGTAGACCCCACCTACTCGCCATGAATCCACTTGCTCCCGACCGCTGGACCGAGGTGGACGCCCTCTTCGACGCTGCCTTGCAGCGGCCCCCCGACGAGCGCACGGCGTTCCTCCGGGCCACCTGCGGCGACGACCCGCTGCTCTACGGAGCCGTGGCGGCGTTGCTGGAAAGCGACGCGGCGGCGGCTCAGGCGCTCGGCGAATCGGCCACGGAGTTCGCAGCCCGGCTTCTGGAGGAGATCGGCACGGTCGAGCCGGACACCGTGGAAGACCTGGTGGCGGGCACGCGGCTCGGCCCCTATCGCATCGTCGGCGAACTCGGGCGTGGCGGGATGGGCACGGTCTACCGCGCCGAACGCGCCGACGGCACGTTCGAGAAGGGCGTTGCGCTCAAGCTCGTCAAGCGCGGCATGGACACCGACGAGGTGCTCCGCCGCTTCCGCTACGAGCGCCAGGTCCTCGCCGGACTCGATCATCCCGGCATCGCACGCCTCCTTGACGCAGGAGCGGCGCCCGACGGTCGGCCGTATCTCGTCATGGAACTCGTCGAGGGCGAGCCGCTGACACGGTACGCCGAGACGCGCGACCTGGACCTGGAAGCACGCCTGGCGCTCTTCGAGCAGGCCTGCGAGGCCGTCGCCTATGCGCACCACCACCTCGTCGTGCACCGTGACCTCAAGCCCTCCAACATGCTCGTCGCCGAGGACAAGACCGGGCAGCCCCGGGTCAAACTCCTCGACTTCGGCATCGCCAAGCTGCTCAACGACGATGAGAACCTGCTGACGCGCCTCGGCGGCCTCATGACGCCCGAGTACGCCGCGCCGGAGCAGCGGGAGGGTGGGGCCGTCACGACCGCCACCGATGTCTATGCACTCGGGGTCGTGCTGCATGAGCTTTTAGCCGGGCAGCGCCCGACCGAACCGGGGAGGGCGCCGAGTGACGCGGTGGAGGATGATCGGTTGCGCCGCCGCCTCCGCGGTGACCTTGACACGCTACTCCTGACCGCGCTGCACGACGAGCCGGGGCGGCGCTATGCCTCCGCCGATGCGTTACTGGCGGATGTGCGGCGCCGTCGACGCGGTCTGCCGCTGATCGCGCGGCCCGACACGGTCGGATACCGCCTGCGCAAGTTTGTCGAGCGGCACCGCTGGGGCGTCGGCGCAGCGGCGATGGCAGCGATAGCGCTGGTCGTTTTCGCTGTGTTCATGACCCTCCAGCAACGCCAAACGGCGCAGGCCCGCGACAGCGCCGCGACAGCGGCGGCCTTTCTGGAGAGCCTGTTCGCGGCGACGGACCCCTTCGCTGGCGAGCGTCAGGACACGCTTCGTCTCCGCGATCTGCTCGATCCCGGCCTAGTGCGCGTCCGAGCGGAGTTTGCCGATCAGCCGGATACGCAGGCGCAACTCCTCCACGTCATTGGCGAGGCGTACCTGAACCTCGGACTTTACCCCGAAGCTGAGGACGTACTTCGCGAGGCCGTCCTGCTCCGCCCGACGCCCTCCGTGGTCCGGGCCACGAGCCTGAACGCGCTGGCAACCGCGCTCCTCGAAACGGGTGCCCTCGACGAGTCCGAGTCGGCCGCGCGCGAGGCGCATCGGTTGGCCGCTGAGGCCGGCGACGCCGCGCTTCTCACCCGCACTGAGCGGCAGCAGGCGCTGGCCCTGACCGAACTGGGCCGCTCCGAGGAAGCCGAAGTGCTGCTCCGGGATGCCCTCGACCGCCTCCGGCGCAGCGATGACGCAGCGGACGCACCCGCGATTGCAGAGGCTGAGGAGACGCTCGCGCGGGTGCTCATCAATCAGGGGCGCGTGGCCGAAGCCGAGGCCGCCTACCGCGCGGCGCTTGACCGCTACGAACGCCTTTATGGTGCAGACGACCCTCGGCGGCTCGGCGTGCTGCGCCACCTCTCCTTCGTGTTGCTCATGGGGGGACGGCTTGAGGAGGCCGAGACCGTCGGAGCCGAGGCGGTGGCGCTCACGCGAGCCGTCCGGCCCGGCAGCGGATCCCTGGCAAACATCCTCGCCGTCTACGGAGCTATCCTGCGCCGTCAGGGCCGCCTCCATGCTGCCGAAGCAGCCTTGCGAGAGGCCGCGATGCTTCCGCCTCGGCGACCTGCCGACCGAGCCGTGCCGCTGGGTACGCTCGCGTCTGTGCTCCAGGAGCAGGGCGACCTCGACGGGGCCATCGCTGCCCAACGCGAGGCGCTTACCGTACTTCAGGAGTCCAGAGGATCCACCAACACGTCGGCTGTCTTCAGTGCCGTAAAGCTAGCGGGTTTCCTGCGCGAGCAGCGTCGGTTCGAACAAGCCGAAGAACTCCTGCTTGAACTCGATGCTGCACTGTCGAACGTAGACTCATCCAGTGCGAACGGTGCGCTTCAGGTGGCTACCGAACTGGCTGCGCTCTACGAGGCCTGGGGCCGCTGAGGCCGTCCGCGCTACTCTTCGATGGGCTCTGCCGGGGCCAGCAACTCAGCCCTGGAGGCTCTCGCGAGCACAGGGGCGGCCTGCTGGCGAAGCATCCGCTCGCGTCGGACCAGCAGCGTCTGCCCTACCAGCGGGGGCAGGCCCCACAGCAACCCCGCTGTCCCGATCCAGCAAAGGATTCTCGGCAACGACAGGTCGCGGAGCAGAAACAGAAAAACCGGCTCGAAGAGGTGAGAGCCCGTAGCCATCAGGAGTCCGATGTACGACCAGGCCATCGAGTTATAGTGCCAATCGAACCAATTCGGCTGGCGGCGGAGGGCCGGTATGATCCCAGCCACCACCGTGCCCAGGCTTACCAGCGCGAGGACATGGAACATCCCGAAGCCCGCGAAGAAGGGCGTGGCATCCCGAATGCCGAACGACTCGATGCAGAGCAATACCATCGCCGCGACGTAGCTGTAGCCGAGCCATCGATGCGCGCGTGTCGCCTTCGGGCGGACCAGCACAACCACCCCCAGGAGCAGAGCGAGTACGCCAAAGAGCGTGTGCGTGGCGATGAGCATGGCCGCTACTCTTCGATGGGCTCTGCCGGGGCCAGCAACTCAGCCTCGGTGGCTTGGGCGAGGACGGGGGCGGCCACCACTTCATCCTTCTCGATGTCACCGTCGCGGAGATGGACGATGCGGCGCGCGTGGTGCGCGATGTCGTCCTCGTGCGTGACGACGAGCAGCGTGTTGCCCTGCCGGTAGAGCATCTCGAAGACGCGCATGATCTCCTCGGAGGTCGTCGTGTCGAGG
>JABDIZ010000030.1 GCA_013003465.1 Rhodothermaceae bacterium | reverse complement strand
GGTGCGGAGCCCGCGGCTCGCCAAGGACAAGATGCGGTAGTTACTGGAGGAGCGTCAAGCGCTGCGTTAGCACCGTGTCACCTGCCTGGAGGCGAAGGATGTACACCCCTGAGGCGGCGTCTTGTGCATCCCACCGCATCGTGTGCGTTCCGGCTTCCACGTCGTCCTGCAGCAGCGTCGCCACGCGGCGGCCGAGCAGGTCGAACACCTCCGCGTGCACCGGGGCGGCGTGCGGCATCTCGTAGCGCACGGTCGTCGAAGGGTTGAACGGGTTCGGGTAGGCGGCATGGAGCGCGAAGTTCGTCGGCAGCCCGTCGGCCGGGCCTTGGGTCGCGGTCGTCCGACCGGCCTCGACCGTCAGCAGGAAGCGATCCGTCGCGGTGCTCGGGCTCATCGGCCGGGCCGCCGGATGCGCCGGTACGTCCGCCGCGGGCTCGGCCTCTACGGTGAACGTGTGCGACGCGGAGGCCCGTAGGTCTACCGTCTCGCCCGTGACGAGGTCGGTTAGCATGAGGGTCCAGTCTTCGGGGATGCCCTCCATGCGTGGCCAGCGCAGCGCCAGGCGAGTCTCGGCGCCCGCCGTCTCGATGCTCATCGGAACCGTGAAGCGCACCGCTGAGGCCATCGCCTGCGATTCCTGAGCCTTCGCCATTGGCTCGCCGTCGCGCTCGCCAGAGAAGGCCAGCAGCGCGTACGCGGCGTCGAGCGGGTAGAGCTTGGCGGCGTCGTAGAGGTCCCAGTCGGCGGCGGCGTCCGGGTGGAGGTAGAGCACGGCCGCCCGATCAAGGAGGGGTGCCTCTGTACCCGCCTGCGTGCCGTCGAGTTCAAAGGCGATGAACGCGCTGCCTGCCTGGCGCAGGAAGGTGCCGCCGCTGGTCCGTGAGGCCGAGGGCACGTCGATGCCGGTGGCCGAGCTGTTCTCGACGAAGACGCCCTGCCAGGACGCGAGCGTGCCGAGTGTGGAGGTGAGGCTGTACGAGCCCGTAGCCGGATCCCAAACCTGGCCGACGCCGCTGGCGAGGCTACCACCGGTAGCCCACCCGCCGAGGCCACCCGACACATCGAGGCCGCCCACAAACGGGTTAGCGATCAGGTTCCACTTGTCGCCGCTGGTGTGGAGGGCGACGGAGACATCGTCGAACGGTTGTTCTTCGTCGGTGACGTAGATCGCCATCGGAAGGGCGACGCTCTCGCTCGCGCCGCCGGGGTCAACCGTGTTGTCGTAGAAGTACCACGCGAAGCCTGCGCCGGAGGCCAGCACGTCGCTGCCGCCGGATGGGGTGCTCCATGCCGAGCCGTTGTATCCGCTGTAGAAGTTGGGCGAGGCAGCAGGGTAGTAGCCCGAGATGCCCTGAATCAGGTTCTGGTCGGCGAGTTCGGCCACGGTCAGGCCCTCGACCGGCGAGGCCATGAAACGCCATCCTGCGTCGCCCGAGACGGTCACCGACGGAACGCGGAACGCGGCCATCGTTGCAGCCCGTTGGTCGAGGACGCGCGCGTTGTCGCGCTCGCTCGCATCGCCCGTGGCTTCACCGTTGTAGCTGATGTCCGGATTAGAGTACCAGTTGACGCGCGGGCAGTAGTACGAGCAGTTGTAGGAGAGGACAGTCCGGTAGTTGTCCGAACTCGGCGACCAGGTGCCCACATCCGGTTCGTAGTACTTGCCGTGGCCGTAGGCGTAGGGCGTGGTCGAAGGATCGGTCTCGGGGTTGTGGCGCATGCCCTGGAGGTGGCCGATCTCGTGGCCGAACGAATAGTATCCTGTCGCGCAGTCCTGCATCACCACGCCAACGGCATAGCTGCTCGAAGCGTTGACGTACGCGCGACCGCAGGAGCTACCGAATACATCGCCCGTGATGACGATGCCGATGTCGGCCGCGTAGGTGTCGCGGTGCGTGTGCAGTTCGTCGTAGTAGCCGTCACTGGTGTCATAGATGCGGGTGAGTTCCGTCGAGGTGCTCGAAGACTCCGTGGTAGCTGTCTGGTAGACATAGGCGAGGGCGACGCGCGCGGAGATGTCGGAGTTGATATAGCCCTGGTTGGTCTCGTCCTCTGCGAGCTGGATCAGTGCCTCCACGGCGGCTGCGCTGCCGAGATCTGTCACTGCAGCAGCGGTGTAGGCGACCACGAGGTGCATGATGGGCATGGTGGCGACCACACGCTGCTGAGCACGCTGTTCTTCAGCGGCGTCGATCACGAGATCCGTGTAGTCCTCCTCGTGATCCTGGAACTGGCGCTCGTCGAGCAGCACCACGGCGTGGAGCCCGTCTCCGAGGTGGCGGACGGTGTAGAGCTGGTGGTTGGCCCGCACGGTGCCGGTGATCCCGCCGTCGCGCACGACGAAGATGCCGTTGGTGGACGCCGCGTCCTCGCCGAATCCAAACCACGAATAATCGCGGCCAGAGCGTGTCTCGATACGGTCGGGCTGAAGAAGGATCGCGCCCTGCTGAGGCAGGTCGAGGCGAAGGACATCCTGGCGGCTCAGCGCGTCGCTGTTGACCCGGACGAGCGACGAGGCGACAAACGTCTCTCGGGTTTCGAGGTGGGTCAGGTAGGTGGCCTGGTCAGGCGTCAGGGCTGCGCGTGACGCGGGATCCGTCTCGAAGAGGGCGGTTTGTGCCTGCACAGGCAGTGCTGCGGCCAGCAGCATTAGGGCGAAGAGGGTGCGGAGCGCCATGGAGGGTGGGGGATAGCGAGTACAGAGGGGCTCCCGGTATCGGCGCAGTCCTCGGCGTCCTAAATGCGGAAGGGGAGCTAGCCCCCTCGATTCCGCTCTAGTCACAGCCGCGTCCCGCTGGCATTCCCTGTACGGAGCATAAACGCCCGGCCCGGCTGCAGCGAGGCAGCCGGGCCGGGCAAGGGCACCCTGAGTTGCAAACGCGAGGCGCCGCTAGCGGACCAGCATCAGGCGTCCGGTCTCTACCGTCTCGCCCGTGTGGAGGCGGTACAGGTAGACACCGCTCGGCAAGGCGGAGGCGTCGAAGATGGTCTGGTGAGGACCGGCCTCCAGTGTACCGCTCGCGAGGACCGCGACGCGCTGCCCGAGGCTGTTGTAGACCTCCAGGCTGACCTCGGCCCGCTCCGCCAGCGAGAAGCCGATGCGCGTGCTTCCGTTGAACGGGTTCGGGTAGGCCCCGAGGAGGGTGGTCTCAGGAGTCTCCTCGCCAGCGCCCAGCGAGGACGCGGGGCCGTCAGCGGCCATCACACCATCCACATTCACCGTGGCCACGTTCGAGCAGTCGCCTGAGTCCTGCTCGCACACCTGGAAGTCATACGACCCTGAGGCGTTGCGCCCCAGGTTGTACGAGAAAAACCCATCGTCCCGCGTCGTCTTCACCACCGCACCGTCGAGGTAGACGTCCAGGCGCCCGCCGTCCGAGGGCGTCCACGTGAGGTCGGCGAACCACTTGCGCCCGTTGTTACGAGCGACGCCTGAGAGGGCGATCGGGTCCCCGCCGCCCCCACTGGTCACCGTGACGCTCTGGGACGCCGTATCGGAGTCGCCGTCGTCATCGGTGACGGTCAGGCCGACGGTGTAGGTGCCATCGGCGGCGTAGGTGTGCGCCGGGTTGGTGGCGGAGGAGGTGCCGCCATCACCGAAGGTCCACGCGCGACTCGCGATGGTGCCGTCGCTATCCGAACTGGTGTCCGTGAACGTGCAGTCGAGAGCGGTGCAGGAGAAGGTGAAGCTGGCGTCCGGCGGGGTGTTGCCCCCTGTCGTCGGGACGTCGAAGGCTTCGGTGTTGTCCGAGTTGGTGAACACGGAGCCCTGGCTCGCTGAGAGGCCCAAACCACGGCGCGCGAAGGCGGCCCAGAGCATATCGGTGTTCGCGCCGCCGTAGAGCGCGGCATCAGCAGCGAGGATGGCGTCGCGTCCGTCCACGAAGCCCGGGCTGCACGGCTGCAGCTTCATGCCCTCGGTCACCAGGTTGAGCATGATCTGGTTGCCCGCCGTGCCGCCCGCGTTGTAGAGGTCGGCGTCGAAGCCATGGGCGTCGATCATGTCCCAGGTGACTTCCCAGAGGA
>JABDIZ010000018.1 GCA_013003465.1 Rhodothermaceae bacterium | reverse complement strand
ACTTCTACGTCATTAAAGACGCCGCGCGGCAACTGCAGGAAGACCTCCCGTGGTCGTACTACCGCGTGCTGCCGAAGCTGGAGGGCGGCTCGCATTCCGGGCGCCCCCGCGTCTTCTCGCTCATCAGCCACCTCGCCGACCGCACCGACAATGTCCTTGACGAGCAGAACCTGTGGGTGTTCACGAGTGCCTTTCAGGAGGTAGCGGCCCTCCAACTGAGCGAACTGTGGGCACTCCCAGCCATGATGCGGCTGGTGCTGCTCCAGCGGCTGAGCGCGCTCGGCGCGCAGCTGAGCGACACGCTCGCCGAACGGGACGAAGCCGAGCGGTGGGCTCAGCGCGTTGCGGACCGGGCGGCGAAAGACCCCTCGGAGGTGGTCTTCGAACTGGCCGAGATGGCCGAGCGGTTTGCGCCGCTGCCTGGCTCGTTCGTCGTCACGCTGACGAGTGCGCTGCGGGCGCAGGGACCGGTGGCGACGCCTGCGCTGGAGTGGCTGGAACGCCGCCTCACCAGCCGCCACACGACGCTCGAAGAAGTCATCCGGCGCGAGACGCAGCGGCAGACGCACCGGCAAGCGAGCGTCGCCAACGCCATCCTCTCGCTCCGCCGCGCGGCCGACATCGACTGGTCCACCCTCATCGAGAGCCTCTCGGTAGTGGACCGGACGCTCCAGCAGGACCCCCCGGGCATCTATCCGCGGATGGACTTCCCCACGCGCGACCGCTACCGGCACGTCGTGGAGGACCTCGCGCGCTACAGCAAGGCGACGGAGGTGGGCGTGGCCGAGCGCGCCATCCTCATGGCCGAGATGGCCGCGGGGGAAGCCGACGCCCCCCCCGTAGGCGATGGCGCTCCGGCCGTTACGCCTAGGGAGGCCGTCATGCCGCTGGAGGCTCACATCGGCTACTGGCTGGTGGGGCGCGGCCGCAAAGCCCTCGAAGCCGAGGTGCAGTACCGCCCGCCGCTCCGCTGGCGGCCCGTCCGGTTTGGTCGGCGCCGTCCCGCGCTCACCTACATCGGGATGGTCTCGACGCTGTTCCTGCTGCTGATGACCGGCGCGTGGGTGGTTGCCTCGGGCACGGGGGCACTGGGGTGGCGCTTTGTGCTAGCGCTGGCCGCCGCCTTC
>JABDIZ010000281.1 GCA_013003465.1 Rhodothermaceae bacterium | reverse complement strand
CGCCGCTCGGCCTGGTGATGCGCCGGTTCGTGATCGCCGAGGGGGGAGAGGCCGCCGTGTACCCGTCCATCCAGCAGATGCAGCGCTACGCGTTCCTGGCCGAGAGCGACCGGCTCCGGGAGGTCGGTGTCAAGCGCGTCCGGCGGCGGGGCCACACGATGGAGTTCGACCAGATCCGTCCGTACGTGCCCGGCGACGACCGCCGCTCGGTCAACTGGAAGGCGACGGCCCGGCGCAGCGCCTACAGCCCGCGCCTGATGGTGAACACCTACCAGGACGAGCGCGAGCAGCCCGTCGTGGTCGCCCTCGACATGGGCCGCGCGATGCGGAGCCCGTTCGAGGGCCTGACCCTCCTCGACCACGCCGTCAACGCGGCGCTCGTGGTGCTCAACACCGCGCTCCGGACGCACGACCGCGCTGGGCTCGTGGCCTTCGACCGCGAGGTCCAGACGGTCGTCGCGCCGGACCGCAAGCGGGGACAGCTCGGGACGCTCCTCGAAGCCCTCTACCGGCTCGCGCCCGGCTACCAGGACCCCTCGTTCGAGGGGCTCTTCGCGGCGCTCCGCGGGCGCCTCGGCCAGCGCTCGCTCGTGCTGCTGATGTCCAACTTCGACACGGTCGCGGGGCTGGAGCGCCAGCTGCCGTACCTCCGCGGGCTCGCGCGGCGGCACCGGCTCGTGGTGGTGCTGTTCGAAAACACGGGCATCCGCGAGCTGCTCTCTGCGCGCGCCGGCCGGCTCGAGGACGTCTACGTGAAGGCCACGGCGGAGGGGCTTGCGCACGAAAAACGCGAGATCGTTCGTGTGCTGGAGCGTCACGGAATCGGTGCACTTCTGACGTCACCCGAGCGGTTGACGGCCGACGCGGTCAATCGCTATCTCCAGATCAAGGCGCAGGGCGTCCTCTGATTGGGTAGTGCGCCAAGACTAGTGGCGACCCAGGTCCTTCGCTGTAGGACGATTCTTACGGCTCCGGGGTGGAAATTCACAATCATCCTGTGAAACCGTTTCCACACTGTCACAGGCTGCGTGGGGAGGGGTCTGTCAACTGAGAAGGCGCTGAGGACGGGGTGAGGATGTGTCGTGAAGGATGCGTGGCCCTTGTGTGAAGGCGGAGGTGCGTCTACCCTCGACACCCCTGGAGCCGGCCCCGATGGCCGGCCACCGACACACCACACCTCCCCGTTATTGATGACTGTTGATCCTACCCCCCCGGCCGCGTACGGCCGGGCCATGCAC
>JABDIZ010000001.1 GCA_013003465.1 Rhodothermaceae bacterium | reverse complement strand
TCGGCCCTCTCGGACCGGAAGGAGACCGTATCGCCGGGCTGTACCTGTATGCTTGAGGGCGACGGGGTGCCGTCGCTGCTGATTGTCACAGTGATATCGCTCATGGGAGTCCTCCGTGGGTGGGTGGGCAAGAGCAGGCGAGCGCGTCTCCTTTACATGGGGCGCCCTGATCGTCTAGCGTTGTGGTGGGTAGTCCTGGACCAGTTGGTGATAGCGAGGGTCCGTCCGCAAAGCGTCGAGATAAGGGGCGTTTTCGATGCGAGCCCGCGTGAGGCCCTGCTCGAGGCCTTCGCCGAGAAAATGTAAGGCAGACGGTCGATCATTCAACGCCTCATAGACCGTGGACATGACTAGCAACGTACCCGGCCCCTTCTGCGGGAGATCGTCCAGGCGGCGCAACGCCTCGCGCGCACGCTCCGGTCGCCCTAATCGGGCATGGCCAATGGCGATGCCGAGCAGCGCATTCTCGTCGTTGGGGTTGACCTCCAGCGTCCGCTCGTCCAGCGCAAGCATTCGCCGGAAGGCCCGTTGTGCATCAGGTTCGTTTCCTCCCAAGGCATAGGCATCGCCGAGCATCGCCCATGTATCGGAGTTGGTGCTGTCGAGGCGGAGAGCACGCTGGTAGATCTGCGCTGCCTCGGCGTAGTCGCGCTGGAGAAAGGCGAGGTCGCCCAGGTTGCGGAAGGCGAGGGCCGTTGGCCCGGTGGCAGCGGGGTTGGCCTCGGTGGCGCGGCGGTACCAGACAGCGGCCGAGTCGAGTCGGCCGAGGCGGTGATACTGCAGGCCGAGGTCGTTGTAGCCCCAGGGATTGTCGGGGCGAAGCTGGATCACGCGGCGCAGGAGGGGAATGGCCTCCTCGTGGCGCCCCTGGGCGCTGTAGAGGAAGGCCAGGCTTCCGTGGTATTCCCAATACCCTGGCTTGAGCGCGATGGCTCGGCGGTACTCCCGCTCCGCCTCATCGAGGCGACCGAGGAAGTAGTAGGTCGCTGCGAGTTCCTTGTGCGCCTGGGCGTCGAGCGAGTCGAGGGTGAGGGCGCGGAGGAACTCGCGCTCGGCAGCCTCAAACTCGCCCGTGCCCTTGTAGATCAGCCCGAGCGTGACTCGAACCGGGGCGAGGTCCCCGTCGAGTTCGACAGCCTGTTCACCTGCCTCGCCGGCCTCGTCTTTCCAGCGCGGATCATTGGTGGCGTCGTACTTCCGCCAGTAGGCTTCCCCGAGCCCGGCGTAGGCCAGCGCATAGCGCCCGTCCTCGTTAATCGCCTGCTCGAAGAGCGCGATGGCACGGTCCACGTTCCGCTCGTCCTCGTAGTGCTGGAGGTACCCGCGCGCCTGCGTGTAGAGGTCGTAGGCGCGGGAGCTCGTCGTTCCGCCTGCGGCGAGCGCTTCCTGCGCGGCCTCGTTGAGTTCCACATCGAGCAGGCTGGCGAGCGTGAGCGCGACGCTGTCCTGAAGCGCCAGCAGGTCCGTCATCGTCTTGTCGAGGATGCGGCTGCCGAGGCGACGGTCGGCTTCCGCATCGTACACCTCCAGCGTCAATCGGATGCGTTCGGCGGCCCGCTGCACGCTGCCACTCACCACGAGGTCGGCACCGAGTGTCTGGGCCGCCTCCCGAGGCGCCCGCGTCGTAGTGGCCAGCGCATCATCCGTCGGCAGCACGGAGAGGCGGTTTGCGAACTGCTCCATCTCGGTGAGCGTCGCGCCGATGGTGTAGACGAGCCCATCGATGAAGGCCTGGTTGGTCGAGTCCCCGCCGACGTTGGCGAAGGGCAGCACGGCCACCTGCCGCAACCCGGACGCCACCACGCCGCCCTGCTCGTCGGACTGTGCGGCCGGCCAGGCCAAGAGCAGCCCCACCGCCAGCACGAGCGCCACCGCCAGCCCCATTCCGAGCCGGGCAAGACGCCGATGCGTCGGGCGTTCGCTCAGTACGACGGCGCGCTGCGTTGCGGTGCCCTGTTGCACCGCCTCCAGATCCGCGAGGAGTGCGGACGCATCCGAGTAGCGCCGCGCTGGGTCTTTCTGCAAGCACCGCCCGATGACGGGATCCAGCGCAGGCGGCACGCTCGGGTTCACCGCCGTAACCGGCTCGGGGTCCTCGTGGAGAATGGAGAACACCACGGCCTGGTCGTAGGCACCGCGGAAGGGCCGCTCACCCGTGAGCGCTTCATAAAGGACCACGCCAAGCGCCCACAGGTCTGTCCGCGCGTCCACCGCTTCACCGCGCGTCTGCTCCGGGCTCATGTAGGCGATGGTGCCGACGGTCGTGCCCGCCTGCGTCAGCAGCGTGTCGGCCATCTTGGCCACACCGAAGTCGACCAGCTTGGCTCGCCCCTCGGGCGTGATCATCACGTTGGCGGGTTTCACATCCCGGTGCACGATGCCCTTTGCGTGCGCTTTCGCTAAACCTCGCGCGACCTGTACGGCCAGATCCGTAGCCTCCGCCACCGGCACTGGACCCCGTTTGAGCCTGGCCCGGAGCGTTTCGCCCGGGTAGTAGGCCATCGCGATGAACAGCTGCCCACTGTCGGTCTCGCCGATCTCGTGGACGGTGCAGATGTTGGGATGGTCGAGCGCCGAGGCAGCCTGCGCTTCCGCCATGAAGCGCTCCTTGGCGTGCGCGTCGCGGCTGAGGAGCGGGGGCAAAAACTTTAGCGCGACGGTTCGCCGCAGGCGCGTGTCCTCGGCGCGGTATACGACGCCCATGCCACCGCCGCCGAGCACGTCCTGCACGGCGTAATGCGAGACGGTCTGGCCGCTGAGCCCGTACGGGTCCGCGCCCGCCGGCGCATCCGGGCGCGCCTCGGGTGACAGTCCTGGGTCCGATGGCCCCTCGTTGTGCTCCATCCCTCCAACAACCTGTACGGCGGCAACATAGCGCACGTACACCAATTGCGGGAAGACCGAGGCGCTTAGTTGAAGAGCGTCCAGGCCACGCCGAAGCGGAGGCGGTGCGCGGGCAGCGGGTAAACCGGCACCACGTAGGCGCCGTCGTAGACGCGCTGCGCGAGGGCGTTTTCGTAGACGAGGAAGATCGTCGCGCGCTCCTGCAACTGCGCCGCCGCCAGCAGGTCAAGCGTGCCACGCGAAGGGACATTCACTGTCGTCGTGGGATCGGAAAGAGCAAACAAGGCCACCGCCGGGATGAAGACGCGGCTCTGGAACGTGCTCCACGCGCGGCCCTGCGCGGCGAGGTCGAGGTCGAGCGCCCCACCGAAGAGGTCAAGGGCACGGAAACCGAGCCGAGCCGAGCCCCACACCGTCGGCAGCGCATCGGCTTCGCGGCGGCGAATCGGGGTCTGGTCGGGGTCGAGGAGCGTGTGGACCGTGACGGCTGCGGTAGCGTAGAGACCACGCGGGGCGTCTGCGCGCCAGTCGAGCGCGAGCGTCCCGCCGAGGCGCCGGAACGACGCGCCAACGTCTTGGAAAGCGTAGGCGGTATCACCTTCGGCCACAAGCACACGCGGGTCCGTCGTCTGGGAGGCGAAGCCGCGGAGTTGGACCCCGAACCGCCCTGTCGAGGCTTGCAGCCCGGCCTCAGCGCTAAGCGTGCGCGACCGGTTGAGCTCGGGCGCCGCCTGCGCGAGATCCGCATAGCCAACCTCCTCGATACGGCCCGGCACCGCCCCGGCGTATCCGACGCTAGCGAATACCCTGCGTCCGTCCACGCGCAAGCTCGCGGAGGGAAAGACCTCGCTGCCCACCGCATGGGCGCCGCCTTCCGCTTCTATCCGCCAACCAGCGACAGTTAGTGTGTCGCCGAGCGTGGCGTGGAGTTGCGTACGCACCCCAGCACCAGCCATCGGATTCATGCGTCCCCACGGCGCATCGTCGAGCCAGCCATCGAGGCGCAGGAGGAAACCGTGCGGCCCCGCCCGGACGGCCTGCGTCACCCACCCGCCGAAACGGTTGCCCCGGAGTTGCAGCGTATCGGCGGTGAAGCCGCCGAGGGTGTAGTGCTCGTGTTGCCGCGTCCAGTACGCCGCGACGGTCAGCGGCTCGCCCGAAAGGACGGGCGCGCGGAGTGTGAGGGCGAGGTCGTTGCGCTCGGTCTGTCGCTCGGCCTCGGGATCAAGGACCGAGGCGCGTGTGGGGTAGAACACGTCCGAGAAGATGCCCGTGGTGGAGCCCAGGCCAGAGCGGGCACCGTGCGTGTGGCGGACGTGCAGCTCGGTCAGGTCAACCGAGAAGCCAGGCCGCACGAGCGTCAGCCGTCCGAGCGCATGCCACCCGCCGAGGGCCTCGCCCGTGTATGGCCCTGTGGCCTGCCGCCCGGCGACGTGCCCGAGCACAATCAGGCGTCCACGTCCGGCGGCATCGCGGAGGAGGCGCGGGGGGCGGCGCGTCTGCGTGTGAGTGGCACCGATGTACTGGAGGCCCTCCTGCCCCGGTAGGTAGCGCAGTTCGGTGAGCGGCGCTTCGGCCCGGAACGGACGAACCGTAGCCACGACGGCTCCTGGACGTCCGTAGCGTCCGTCTGCCATCCGAAACCGGTCGAGCACTTCAAGCGGTACCAGGTCCTCGCGCGGGCGTTCGGTGAAGAGGTCGGTGAAAGGCAGGCCGCCCAGCGTGAGCGCATGAGCGTCGGGCGCGCGACCGCCCAGGCTGAGACCATCCGGCCAGCCCGGGGCGCCGAGGGTGTAGCGAAAGGCACCGGGCAGCGCCTCCAGCGCATCGGCTGGGTCGAGGGCAGGCGTACGCGCAGGGATCGGGCTGACGGCGCGTCCGGGTGCCGGACCTTCTGCATAGACGCGTGGCCGAGGCGCCGCGAGCGGTTCGGCCGCGAGCGAATCCGGCGTCTGCGCAGCGCTAGGGAGAGGGAGAGCGAGGGAGAGGACAAGAGGGAGAAAAACAAGGAGCCCTCGTCTCCCCCATGCCCCCAGTCTCCCTTTCTCCTGCTCCCCCATCCTCAGCCTTTCACTGGGAAGAGGCCGTACAACCGGCTCTCGACGCGGCTGACGATCTCGAAGCGGTCCTCGGGCTCGTTTACGAAGTCGAGCGTGTCGGTTTCGACGACCAGCTTGGGGTGCGGGTAGCGGTCGATCCAGTCCTCGTAGAGTTCGTTGAGCGCTTCGAGGTAGTCGATGCGGATGCCCGACTCGAAGTCGCGGCCGCGCGCCTGGATCTGGCGGACGAGCGTGGGAACCGAGGCGCGGAGGTAGACCAGCAGATCGGGCGGCTGGAGGTAGCCGGTCATGATCGAGAATAGATCGGCGTAGTTCTCGTAGTCGCGCCCGTCCATGAGGCCCATCTCGTGCAGGTTGCGCGCGAAGATCTCGACGTCCTCGTAGATCGAACGGTCCTGCACGACGGAGACCGCGTTCTGCTCGATCTCCCGCTGGTGCTTGAAGCGGCTGGAGAGGAAGAAGACCTGCAGGTTGAACGACCACCGCTGCATCTCCTCATAGAAGTCGGAGAGGTACGGGTTGTCGTCCACGCGCTCGAAGAAGGCCGTCCAGCCGAAGTAGTCGGCGAGGATCTCGGTGAGCGTGCTCTTGCCCGCCCCGATGTTGCCCGCGATGGCGACGTAGGTTTTCGGACGGCCGCTGTCGGTCATCGGGTCGGCGGGAAGGTCGAAGGCAGTCTGCATGAGGCGGAGTGTCCGGAGTAGTGGTCCCGAAAGATACCGTTGCGGCACGACGCGCCACGGCCTGCCTCAATACTTTGCGAGGTAGCCTAGCGCCTCGGCGGTGAAGGGCTTCGACTCCACCTCGAAGTCGGCAAAGAAGGCGGACGGATCGCAGGTGTTGCCTTCGATGAGCATGTAAAACTGGGCCGGGGAGATGGGCAGCAGCCCCACCTTGCCGACCGTGTTGACGCCCAGCTTGGCGAGCGGCATGGGAACCGGCACGGTCGGCTTCGGCTCGATCCCGCCGCCGCGCGCGATGCGCTCCAGTACCTCGGTGTAGGGCATCCGCTCCGGCCCCGCCACGCAGTAGCGCTGTCCGTTGGACTCGTCCCGCGCGACGGCCTGCGCGAACGCCTCTGCCACGGCCTCCACGTGAATCGGTTGCAGCTCGTACTGCCCGTCCCCGAAGATGGGCCAGACGGGAAACGGCTGCACGAGCGTCTCCCACAAGCGCTTGGCGAACTCGGGGTTCTCAGGACCGGGGTCGCCGAAGAGCGTGGACGGGCAGAAAATGACGGTGTGCTCGAACGCGGCGGCGCGGACGATCTCTTCGGCTTCCCACTTCGTCGTCTGGTAGTCCGAGACGCCGTCGGGCCGTGCGCCGTTGGCGCTCATGTGGATGAAGCGCCGCACCCCCGCCGCCTGCGCGGCCTCGACCACGTGGCGCGTGCCCTCGACGTGGATGCGCTCGAACGTGACGCCTTTCGACGGCGCCTCGTCGATAATGCCGACGAGGTGTATAACAGCGTCCACATCATCGAAGTCGCCGACGAGGGTGCCGGGCTCGGTCACGTCGCCGGGCGCGACGGTGACGCCCTCCAATGTGGCGAGGTCGGACGCGCCAGAACGGACGAGGGCGCGGATGGTGTGACCGTGGCGCAGCAGCGCCGGGACGAGATAGGAACCGACGTAGCCGGTGGCGCCGGTGACGAGAACGTGCATAACGGACAGGAGCAACTGACGGGGTGGAGCGGGTACGCGCCGCCGGGGCCAGGGTTCGTGGACCGCCGCGCGCGGGCTCGCCCGATAGCCCTGTGCGGGAGTGCCCCACAGGCGGCGGCGGCGTTCCGTCTACCTTTCTTTTCCAGACAGCCGCATCTCCTATGTCGAAAGCTCCCAAGAAGCTCGCCATCCTCGTCGGCGG
>JABDIZ010000422.1 GCA_013003465.1 Rhodothermaceae bacterium | reverse complement strand
GTGCCACCCCCTGCCGGAGCGGCATCGAGTTGGTAGGCGACCTCGTAGCGGTAGGCACCCTCTTCCTCCACCGCGCGCCACGAGCCGGACGGTGTCGCGGGCAGCGTCACCTGCAGGCCTTCCACGAGCGAGGCGAGCGCACGGCGGGCCGACGAGACGTGGGCCGGGGTGAAGGCGAGGTCAGCAACCGTCCCGCGAGGCGACAGAACGAAGGTGAAGGGTGTGCTCAGCATGCTGCTGTCACACTCGACCAAGCCGTTGACGAGGTACTGTCCGGCGCGCAGCGAGGCCGCCATGCGGGCGGCGCCGGTTGCTTCCTCCGTACGCAGGACGTGCAGCTCGAGTGCGCCGTGGATCCGTGCCTCGAGGGCTATACCGTCACGCGCGCCTGCCACGCCCCACCGCGCCCACCCGCGCGTACGCGCGTCGATGTCGTAGGCGATCCGCTGCCCCGCCTCGGGCGAAAAACGCGGGAGGGAGGCGGGCTCTGCACCCGGCGGCGTCGCGCGCGGCCAGAGCAGCCCGGCAGTCGCCAGCAGGCCTGCCACGAGCAGAATGGAAACAGACACACGCATCGCAACCTCCCCTCGAAGCACCCCGTTACGGGTACGAAAGCCACCAATCCACGAGGGTCTCGTCGTAGCTGGCCCCCTTCCACGAGACCAGCGTGAACTCCTTGTACTTGATGCGCAGTGGGTTGAGGAGCGTAGGGCTGTAGTACTTGGCCCACGCATAGAAGCGTCCACTCATGCTGGAGAACTCGACAGGCATCTGGAACGAGAAGCCGCTCTCCCCAGGCGGACAGGGAAGCAGCAACTCGCCGGTCGGAACGAACGAGCCCTCGATCAGGTCCAACTCCGCCTTGGCGCCCGCACCGAGCACGACGATGTCCACGCCCCCCGAACCGAACGCAGAGAGCCCGACCGTCGGGCCGACCTCGAGGACGGCCTTGGGACCGATCTGCGCGCTGAAGTCCAGGGCGAAGCCGACCGTACCCTCGGCGCCGGCCGTGACCTTCACCGGAATGGGACCCACCGAGATGCGAGCCGACTTGCTGTACGACTTGGAATACTCGAGGACCCTCGAGAAGGGAGGCACGAGGGTGTCGATCGAGTAGCTCTTGTAGTGCGAGAAGACCTCATCGCCCAGGAC
>JABDIZ010000419.1 GCA_013003465.1 Rhodothermaceae bacterium | reverse complement strand
TCCTTGCATGGCGGTGCGCTGTGTATGTAGACACAAGGATCGCGGAAGCTTTGGCCGGGCAGGTCTCCGCAGCGTCAGCCCTGTTTGCCATTATGCGACAGCCTGGGCCGCTTGCTCCAACTGGGCCAGGGAATCCTCGGCATACCGCTGGCGCAACTGGGATCCCTCGACGATCTGCGAGCGAATGGCGCCCAGGTTGTCCACCTCTTCGAGCGCGCGGAGGTTCACCTTTTCCTTTCCGCGGTAGATGAAGTGGTCCGGGGTGACTCGGTCGAAGTGCTTGCGGGCCTCGATAAGCTGGGGCGGTACCTCGAAGGGCGGCGCCGAACTCTGCATGATCCGCCAGAGGCCCATCCGCTTCGGATCGTAGTGGCAGCGGTTGACCACCATCGGCAGGAGCATGTAGAAGTAGGCGATCTCGATCCAGTTCAGCCGGAGCGCCGACAGGTACGGATCGTCCATCGAGGAATACCACTCGGTGATGGTGTTCTGCGAGGCGATGACCGGCGCCCAGACGGCCTTGTCCATGTCGCTGATGAGCTTGTCGGTCAGTTCACCTGCGCAGTCGCGCCTGATCATCTCGCCGATTTGCTCGATCTGGATGGTCCCGAAGGCCAGGCCGTTGCTGAAGAGCGGGTCGAGCGCATAGGCGGCGTCTCCGAGAATGCACCACCGATCCGGCGAGTAGGCTTGCTTGGCGAAGTAGCGGTAGTTGCCCAGAATGCTGGTGTCCTCGACGGTGCCACTTCGCACGAGATCGGCCACGACCGGGTGCTCGGTGCTTACGTGCTCGAGAAATTGCTCGATCGACCGCACCTCGTGGGGGTAGATGTCCGGGCGCGAGGTCAGGCCCACGCTCATGTGATCCTTGCCGTCCTCCCCCTTCACTGGAATGAGCCAGATCCAGTTGCCGCGCCCCATGAAGTGGTGCGTGGTGAAGTACCGATCGTAGTGGTAGTCCTCCCCCTCGGCAGGTGGCTGCGGGCCGAGGGCGTCCAGGGCCGTGAGCAGCTCGGGGTCGAAGTCCTTGACGTGGAACCAGAAACAGTTCCGTTGTCCCGTCTTCGGCTTTTCGACCAGACCAAAGCGCTTGGCAAGGAACCGAGCCCGGCCCGTCACATCGATCACCCAATCGGCTTCGAGGGTGCGCTTCTCTCCATCAGGCTCGGCAATCGTGACCGTGTGGCCCCCCTCGCGATCAACCTCAATGTCCTTGGCAACGCCTTCGATCCGCTCGATGCCGGGCTCGTCTGTCACCAACTGCTTCATGTCACGGTCGAAGACCTCCCGGTTGATCAACCAGGCGGGGGGGCGAGCCATCGGGCCTTCCCAGCCGTCGAGTGAGGGATGGTTGTCGGGCGCGCGCTCGTTGCAGTGGATGGAATAGGTCCGGTCCTCCGGGTCGTCGAGGTCGAGCTTGAAATAATAGGTGAGCGCGAACTTGGGGTTGTGGTTCTTGCGGAGGTACTGCCCGAGCCCCAGTTGCTCTTCCAGAAAGCGCGTGGAGATCTCGATGAGCGACTCGCCGACGCGCGGCAGCTTCCCACGCTCAGCAGGCCCTACGATGGTGATTTCGGTGTCCGCAGGCGTGCTCTTGCGGAGGTACAGGGCGGCCAGATTGGCCAAGACGCCGTTTCCAAGGATGGCGAGTCGCATAGTGCTGTAGAGTGAAATTCCTGGTTGCGCGGAGGAGGTGGCGGCTCGGCGAGAAAAATAGGCCGTAAATCGGCCAAGAGGCACCACTTACCGGGGACTGTTCCGAATGTTCTCCACAGCAGCCAAGTGATGCGCGGAGTCCCTTCCTCTTTCGTGCTGCAACGCCTCTGGCATTCTCGCGGACTTCCTGCAGGCTCGCCGCGCGGTGCTTTGTGTGAAAGCGACAGACGGGTGCACGCCGGAGACCGCTGCCGCCGTACTTTGCGAAGCGAACGTATCCGCCTGTTTTCTGCTAGCCCGTTCGCGTATGGCTTCCCCCCTGCCCTCGTCGGCCCCGGTCAAGTACATTTTCGTCACCGGCGGCGTCGCCTCGTCCCTCGGCAAGGGCATCCTGTCGTCGGCGCTTGGGCGGTTGCTCGAAGCGCACGGCCTCCGGGTCACGATCCAGAAGTTTGACCCCTACATCAACGTGGACGCGGGGACGATGAACCCCTATGAGCACGGCGAGGTCTATGTCACTGACGACGGCGCGGAGACGGACCTCGACCTCGGGCACTACGAGCGCTTCCTCGGCGTGCCGATGAGCCAGGCCAACAACGTCACCACGGGCCGCGTCTATTCGGGCGTCATCGCCAAAGAGCGCGCGGGGGCCTACCTCGGCAAGACCGTCCAGGTGGTTCCCCACGTCATCGACGAGATCAAGGGCTGGATGCGCCGCCTCGCCGAGACGGGCGACTACGATGTCATCATCACCGAGATCGGCGGCACGGCGGGCGACATCGAGAGCCTGCCCTACCTGGAGGCCATCCGCCAGCACTCGCTCGAAGCAGGGCGGGCCAACACGTGCCTCATTCACCTGACGCTCATTCCCTACCTCGCCGCGGCGGGCGAACTCAAGACGAAGCCGACGCAGCACTCGGTCAAGATGCTCCAGAGCTACGGGCTCCAGCCCGACGTGCTTGTCTGCCGCGCCGAGCACCCGCTCCCGCCCGACGTGCGCCGCAAGATCGCGCTCTTCTGCAACGTCGAGCCCGAGGCCGTCATCGAGGCGCGTGACGCGGAGTCCATCTACGAGGTGCCGCTGCTGCTCCGCGAGCAGTCGCTCGATGAGGTGGTGATGGAGCGGCTCCGGCTGGAAGACCAGGTCATGGACGACCTCGCCGAAGGGCTTGACGACTGGGTCGAGTTTCTGCGTCGGCAGAAGAACCCGGAGGGCCAAGTCAAAATCGCGCTCGTGGGCAAGTACGTTGCGCACCAGGATGCCTACAAGTCCATCTCGGAAAGTTTCCTGCTGGCCGCCGCGGCCCATCGCGTGCAGGTAGAAGTGGTGTTGGTGCTCTCGGATGAGGTGACATCCGACAACGTCGCGGAGCAACTCGATGGCTGCTCCGGCATCCTCGTCGCCCCTGGCTTCGGCGACCGCGGTATCGCCGGGAAGATCCAGGCCGTCCGGTACGCCCGCGAGAACGGCATTCCGTTCTTGGGGATCTGCCTCGGCATGCAGGTGGCCGTGATCGAGTACGCCCGGCACGTCTGCGGCTGGCCCGACGCGCACTCGACGGAGTTCGACGCCGACAGTCCTCACCCGGTCATCGCGCTAATGGAGGAACAGAAAGGGATTACGGACAAGGGCGGGACGATGCGCCTCGGCCAGTACGAGTGCCGTCTCACGGAGGGCACGCGCGCCCGCGCCATCTACGGCGAGGACACCGTCTGGGAGCGTCACCGCCACCGCTACGAGGTCAACAACGCCCTCCGCTACAAGCTGCGCGAGGGCGGGCTCGTCTTTTCGGGGTTGAACCCGGACCAGGACCTCGTGGAGATCATCGAACTGCCCGAATCCGGCGACGGCCCGACGCATCCGTGGTTCATGGGCGTGCAATTCCACCCCGAGTACAAGAGCACCGTGCAACGGCCGCATCCGCTGTTCGTAGCGTTCGTGGAGGCCGCCCTGGCGCAGGCCCGCGCCGAAGGCAGCCTGACCGCGCCCAAGGAGCCGACGCGGATGCGCCGCGTGCGTCGTGCCTCGGCCCGCGTCCTTGCTGACGGGTGAGCACGCCCACCGACCCCAAGCTGCTTCGGCTGCAACGCGCGATTCGGGCGTTTGACGGCCGTCTGCGGGTGCGCGTCGGTGGACTCCTGTTCGATGACGAGGTGATAAGTTCGTCAGGCCTTGTCCTCGTCGAGCACGAGGGCCTCTGGAGCGAGGAGCCCTTCTGGACCCCGCCTGGCGGCGGAGTCGAGTTCGGCGAGGCGCTGGACGAGGCGCTGCGCCGCGAAGTCCTGGAAGAAGTCGGCCTCAATGTGGAAGTCGGGCCGCTCCGCTACGTACTCGACTTCGTGCGGATGCCGCTTCACGCCATCTCGTTCTACTTCGAGGTGCAGGCGCCCGCTGGTCTCCCCCCTACCCTACATCCGGGCTACGATCCCGAGCACGGCGACGACCAACTCATCCGCGATGTTCGCCTCGTGCCGTTCGAGCAACTGCCGACGCTCAATCTCTACCCAGGAGGCCTCGCCGCGCGCCTCGTGGAGGACACCCGCGAGGGATTCCCCAACGGCACGCAGTACCTCGGTACGCTGCGGTGAAGGTGAGCCTGAGGCTGAAGGCTTGAGGCTGAAGGCTTGAGGCTGAAGGCTTGAGGCTGAAGGCTTGAGGCTGAAGGCTTGAGGCCAGAGGCGGCCGTTCTTCCGCTTCGAGCCCATAGTCTCAAGCTTCGAGCCTCCAAAGCTATCTTCGCGGCGACCGCTCCCCTGCCCTGCTCGCCCATGCCTCAGGATCCCGTTTCTGCCGCACTCATCACCGAACCGACCCAGGTGGCGGCGTTGCTGGCGTCCGTGCTGGCCGCTGTATTCGCGCTCTCGCGCGTCAAGGCGTTCGAGAAGATGTTCGAGCTCATCCCGCCGGTGCTCTGGGCCTACTTCGTGCCGATGCTCTTGACCACCTTCGGCGTCACGCCGGAGGCGAGCGCGGCCTACGACTGGTTCGGGTACGTGCTGCTGCCGCTCGCGCTCTTCCTGCTCATGCTGACCATCGACCTGCGGGCGATTGCCAGTCTGGGGCGGATGGCACTCATCATGCTGCTCGTCGGCACGTTCGGCATCGTCATCGGTGGGCCGATCGCCTTCCTCGCCGTCGGGCAATTCATCGGCGACCCAGAGGCGTGGAAGGGACTCGCGGCGCTCTCGGGCTCGTGGATCGGCGGCACAGCCAACATGGTGGCGATTCAGGAGAGCGTCGGGCTGGACGACCTCGGGCCGATCATCGTCGTGGATACGGTCGTGGGTTACGGCTGGATGGCGATCCTGCTGTTCCTCTCTGGCTACCAGAAGCAGTTCAACGATTGGGTGGGTGCCGACACCTCAGCGATGGACCGCGTGGATGAGACGCTCAGGCAACTCGACCAGACGCGCCGCCCGACCACGCTGGCGACGGCGGGCATCATTATCGGGCTCGGGTTCGGAGCCGCCGTCCTCTCACGGGTGCTGGGCAGTTCGATGCCCACGCTCGGCGATCCGACGATTATTTCGGGCGGGACGTGGGCGGTTCTGATTGCCGTGACGGCCGGGCTGATCCTCTCCTTCACGCCGATGCGAAAGCTGGAGGCCGACGGCGCGAGCCGCATCGGCTATGTGGCGCTTTACCTCCTGCTCACCGGCATTGGCGCACAGGGTAACCTGACGGCCGTCCTCGATGCACCGCTGTATCTACTCACAGGCGTCATCTGGTTGTCCATTCATATCGGGCTCCTGTTTCTCGCGGCCAAGCTGCTCAAGGCACCGCTCTTTTTCGTGGCGACGGGTAGCATGGCCAACGTTGGCGGGGCGGCGAGTGCGCCGATTGTGGCGGGCGTCTATCACCCGGCGATGGCACCCGTGGGGTTGCTGATGGCCGTGGCGGGCTATGTGCTCGGGATCTACGCCGCGCTCGGCTGCGCCTGGATGCTCGGCGCGCTGGCGGGCGGCTAGAGCCCGAAGAGGGCCGCGCCGAGCAGCGCCAGGGTACCAGCGGGAGCATCGCACCCCGGTCGCAGCGCGGCGTTGACGAGAGGTGAGCGCATGAGCATGGGGGGTAGCGCACTCGCGTGAGGCGCTGCGTATGAACAGTTCCAGCTGCCTCCAGTCGGGCGAGGCCGAGCGCGTCCTCCTCGATGGGTTGCAACCGCTTCAGGAGATCCACGGCGATGAGTACACCTCAATGCAGCAGTTGATCGAGAAGCTGGCCGCGCTCTACGACGTGTGGAGCCGACCCGAGCAGGCTGCATGGTACCGGGTGCAGCTTGACGCTGAGGCGGTCTCGGAGGCTGCCGATCCGCACTTGACGCTACAGCTTGCGCATCACCGCACGCACGCGGCCGACGACGTAGCAGTCCGGGCTGTCGGGGGCAAACGCTTCTTCGTTGTAGGTCCGGTCGGCGGGGCGGAAGTGGAGGCGGCCGTTGGCGTGGTCGAAGCGGCGCACCACGAGCGTCTCGTCGAAAAGCACGGCGACGAGCGTGCCGTTGCGGAGGCCCTGCCAGTCGGTTTCCTCCACGACGAGGAAGTCGCCTTTGCGGATGCCGTCGCCATTCATGCCGTCGTCGCCCGCGCGAGCAATCAAGCACTCGTCGGGGTCGGTGCGGTCGAGCAGACGCGGGTCCGTGTAGAGGAAGCCGGCGGGGCGGAGGCGGAGGCGCTCCGGCGCGTCGCTGCGTGTGCGGCTGATGAGGGGTAGGCTCGGTGGTCCTTCGTCAAAGGCGTAGGCGTCCGGGTCGGTGTCCACGAGCGCAATACCGCGGGCCTCGTTGGGCGTCTTCGTGATGTAGCCCTTTTTCTCCAGCGCAGCTACGAGCTTGTGGACGCCGTTGGTCGAGCGGATGGCGAGGCCGCGTCCAATCTCCTTCAGCGTCGGTGGCTTGCTGTGCTTGCGGACGTAGGAGCGGATGTATTCATAGACCTGATTCTGGCGCTCGGTAAGGCGGGTGCGCATCGGGGGGAGGGGTGGGTAGGCGAGGGGGCGACCGGGGAATTTCGACCATAGGGGGAGGTGAAGCAATATTCACTTCACTCTGATATAGGCTTGGGGCTTGGTGAATATATTTTCACTTTCGGGCAGATGGACGTAGAATGCCCCCTGAGAGGCAGTGGGTGATTGTGGATAAACCCCGTGTCTTTTCCACAGAATCGGCTTTTTTGGCCTGTAAGACTTGCTTCTTAGTAGGGGAGCCCTACCTTGGGGGCGTGGTGGGGAAAAGTGGGGATGACACCCAAGCTCCTGGCGAAGCAACGGGGATACTGGCCGTGGCCAGCTTTAAAGGACAAGCGGAATACTCGATCGACGACAAGGGCCGCGTGGCTCTGCCGGCGAAGATGCGACGGGCAATCAGCCCGGAGGCCAAGGAGACGTTTGTCGCAACGCGCGGTCTGGAGCAGTGCATTTTCCTCTACCCCCTCGACACCTGGGAGCGGATGGAAGAAGAGATGCGCGCGCTCAACCCGTACCAGCGCGAGACCCGCATTTTCATCCGCAACCTCACCCGCTGGGCTGACGAGAGCGGGCTCGACGGACAGGGCCGCATCAGCTTGCCCAAGAACCTCATCGAATTCGCCGGGCTCTCGACCGGCAACGGATCGAAGGCGCTCTTCATCGGTGCGCTCGATCACATCGAAGTCTGGGATCCTGAGGTCTTCGAGAACCTCCTCAACGAGCAGCCCGACGACTACGAAACCATCGCCGAGCGCGTGATGGGAGGCCTCGAGTAAGGCCCCCGACCCCTATGAGCATTGCCACCATCCATATGGCCCGCCAGTCCCCCCGGCCCCAGCGCCACGGCAAGCGAGTTGCCGACGAGCCCGTAAGCCCGTCGGCCGACTCGCTGCGCTATGCGTCGGACTACCACGCGCCGGTGCTCGCGCGGGAGGTGGTCGAGGGCCTCGTAACCAACCCGTCGGGCGTTTACGTCGATGGCACGCTCGGCGGCGGCGGCCACGCGGCGGCGCTCCTTGATGCGCTTGGCCCTGATGCGCTCGTGGTCGGTATCGATCAGGATGCGGACGCGTTGACCACGGCGACGGAACGGCTCTTCGATGACCTCCAGGCCGGGCGCTTCCGGGCGCTCCGCGGCAACTTCGCTGACATGGAAGCGCTGCTCGCCGACGCGGGTCTCGACGCCGTGGACGGTGTGCTGCTCGACCTCGGCATCTCTTCGCACCAGATCGACGAAGCTGCACGTGGGTTCGCGTTCTCGGCCGACGGCCCGCTCGACATGCGGATGAACGCCGCTGCGCCCGAGACCGCCGCCGATCTCATCAACACGCTTGACGTGCAGGCGCTGACGGATCTGTTGCGCGCCTATGGCGAGGAGCCGCGCGCGTGGCCCATCGCCAATGCCATCGTGGAGCAGCGCCCGCTCGCGACGACGGGCGACCTGGCCGACGCCGTTCGCAGCGCCGTGCCCACGCGCGAGGAAGTCAAGACGCTGGCGCGGGTCTTCCAGGCGCTTCGCATCGCCGTCAACGACGAGATCGGCGTGCTGGAACGTGTGCTCGGAGCCGCGCTCCGCGTGCTCAAGCCCGGCGGGCGCCTCGCCGTGATCGCCTACCACTCGCTCGAAGACCGCCCGACAAAGCACTTCCTGCGCTTCGGCAACCTGGAAGGGGAGGCCCGCAAGGATTTCTTCGGCAACCTCCTCACGCCATTCACTCTCCTCACACGCAAACCCCTCACCGCCTCGGCGGCGGAAGTGGCGGCGAACCCTCGCGCGCGCAGCGCTCGCCTTCGCATCGCCGAGAAGAAACCTGATCGTCCCCCCGAGCCCTCGTGACGGCAGGGTACGTGAGAGGGTCGGTCCAGGCCCGTAAGCCTGCGTCCCCCGACCCGCCCGCTCCCGTCCCCTGCCCTCGCGCCGATTTCGCTGTTCCTCCCTCTGATGCCCACCACCAAGTCCACCACGCGCTCGTCTCGTCGTTCCGGCACCTCGGCCCGTAAGCCGAGCCGGACGGCGGCGACGCGCACGCGCCGTCGGGTTGCCACGACGCAGCCCGCAGCGGCGCCGAAGACCGGGTTACCTGGCTGGGGCGACCTCGGCTCGAAGACGCGCAAGAAGAGCGCCACGCGCAAGATCAAGGCGGCGAAGACTCTTCGCCGAGCGCGCTTCCTCGATGCGGCGCCGTCGCTCCGCTTCGGCGTGTGGACGATGATTGCCTGCATCGCCGTCACGCTCTACGTCGGCCACGTCTATGCCACGCAGGCCACGCTCGCGGCCTTGCAGCAGGCCGAGCGCGAGAACCTTCGCCTCCACCTCACCCACGAGCGCCTGCAAGGCGCCTACGACCGCATGACCGGTCCGCAGGCGGTGATGGGGCGCGCCCGCGCCCTCGGCCTCGACGAAGGCATCGCGTACGGTCCCGTGATCCACCTCGACCACTAAGTCCCTGAACGCTCGCGACTCGATACTATCTCGCCTCTACATCGTCATGGCCGCAGTCCTGCTGTTGCCCGCCGGTGTGGCGTTCCAACTCGTCCGGATTCATCTGGGCGAGGGGAGCGAGCTGCGCGCGCAGGGCGAGCGGCAGGCATCGTCGTTCGTAGAACTGGCCGCTACGCGCGGCTCGATCTACGACCGCGCCGGGCGCGCGCTCGTCGTCAACACGGCGCGCTACGAAGTGGCGGCCGATCCGACGGTGGCTGGGTTCGAGGAGCGGGCGGACGAACTCTACACGCTTCTGGGTGAACTGACCGAGCGGCGTGCGGCGCACTTCCGCCAGCGGGTGGCCAACCGCGCGAGCCGTCAGTACGTGCTGCTCGTTCGCAACCTCGACGAGGCGTCGAAGGAGCAACTCGACGCGGGCGGCTTCCCGGGTCTGTTGGTGAAGGGCTCGTTTGCGCGGCGCTACAACTACGCGCGGACCGCCAGCCACGTCCTTGGCCATGTAGACGCCGACCTCGCGGGCATCGCCGGGTTGGAGCAGCAGTACGACGAATTCCTCAGCGGTGAGCCTGGGCGCCAGGCCGTGCAACGCGACCGGCGCGGCATCGTCAAGGCCCTCGTCGGTGGGAGCGTTGTCGAGCCGAAGCACGGCGAGCACCTCGTCCTCACGCTCGACCTCGTGCGGCAGGCCATTCTCGAAGAGGAACTCGCGCGCGGTGTCGCCGAGGCCGGGGCGCAGTGGGGGACGGCGATTGCCATGGATCCGCGCACCGGCGCCATCCTCGCCATGGCCAACGTGCCGGATTACGATCCGAACCGCGCCGCCACGTTCTCAGAAGCGGCCCGCCGCAACCACGCCGTCACTGACCGCATCGAGCCGGGCTCGACGTTCAAGCTCGTCACCGCTGTCGCCGCATTGGAGACGGATACACTCAGCCCTGAGGACACCATCGACACTGGCGAGGGCTGGGCCGTCTTCTACGGGCGCACCATGCGCGACAGCCACGGCTACGGCCGGATTCCGTTCGGTGAGGCGATCACCGTCTCCTCGAACGTCGGTATGGCACGGACGGCCGTGCAGATGGAGCCGTCCGACCTCTACCAGCACGCTCGTGCGCTCGGCTTCGGCTCACCGACTTGGATCGATCTGCCCGGCGAAGTGGCCGGACGGCTCAAGCGGCCCGAAGAGTTCAGTGGCCTCACGCTGCCGTGGATGAGCACCGGTTACGAGGTCGAGGCGACGCCGCTGCAGGTGCTCACGGCCTACTGCGCGCTTGCCAACGGCGGCCTCCTCGTCAAGCCCTACCTCGTGGCTGAGCGCCGCACTGTGCAGGGCCGCACGATCTGGGAAGCGCGCCAGGACTCCATCCGCCGCGCCTTCGACGCCGAGACGGCCGAGCGGCTGATGCCTTACTTCGAGCGCGTCGTCTCCGAGGACGGCACGGCGCGCCGCGCCGCCGTCGAAGGGCTGCGGATTGCAGGCAAGACAGGTACGGCACAGACGGCTTCCGGAGGGACTTATGCGCGCCGCTACCGCGCCTCGTTTGTGGGTTTCTTCCCGGTCGAAGCGCCCGAAGTGGCACTGCTGGTTGTACTCAATGCGCCGCAGAATGGCTCCTACGGAGGTGCCGTAGCCGCGCCCATCTTTGGCGAGGTCGCGCGCCGCTGGGTCGGCACGTTCCCGACCATCGCAGAGCGCGTCGCGCCGTCCACGCCGCTGCCCGAGCGCAACGAGGCCGTTGTGCCCAGTGTCGACAGCCTGCCCGCGCTGCTCGCCGAAAGCCGCCTCTACGCCGACGGGTTCCCCGTGCGCCGTGCCCGCGATGCCGCGTGGCAGCCCGTCGCTGCGCAGCAGCCGCTGGGCGGGGAGCGGGCGCCCGTCCGGCACGCCATCCGCCTGACCGCGGCCGATGCGCCCCGGTCTAATGAGGCTCCGGTCGAGGTGGTGATGCCTGACCTGACCGGCCTCTCCGCCCGCCATGCCGTGGCCTGGCTTGCCAGCCTCGGCGCCATCGCCCGCGTGCAGGGGAGTGGCACCATTACCGCTCAGTCGCCATCCGCCGGAGCCGCGCTGCCCTCGCAGGCGGTGCTGACGTTGCATTGAGCCTGTCTATGATGTTCAGAAGAAGCTGCAAACGACTGAGAGTACCGCGCTCTGCGTTGCACTGCACCGCCGATGCTCACGCATCGCCTGCTTCGCCCGCCTTGATCGCAGTCCTCTCGCTTGTTTTCGCTCTCCTCCTGAACACCACAGGCGGGCTCTGACGGCTGTGAGCACCCCCCGTTCTTTCTCGATTGACCCCGACGTCCCCCCGCAGCCGCTGGCAGGCCTGCTCGCGCCCGTACGCGCGGCAGGCCTGCTGGTGGGTGACCTGCCCGAGGACGCCGATTCGATCACCATCGACCACATTGCGGATGACAGCCGCGTGGTCGAGCCCGGTACGCTGTTCATTGCCCGCGAGGGCGAGCACGCCGACGGGCACCTGTTCCTTGACACGGCTGTGCAGAATGGAGCCGTCGCTGCCATCGTGAGTGCCTCCTGGCACCGCGAGCACGCGGCGACGGCAGCAGACGGCGCTTCCGCCGCGAATCGTGCGTCTGCAACAAGTCCCTTGGGGAAGGGTGAGCGATCCCCCAGCGTCGCCTTCGTACCGGTAACGGATACGCGGGCGGCGCTTGGGGAGATCGCGAATGCGTTCTATGGGCGGCCCAGCGACCGCCTCGACCTCCTCGGCGTCACTGGCACCAATGGTAAGACGACGACGGCCTTTCTCCTCTACACCCTGCTGACCGCGCTCGGCCACAAGGCCGGGCTCGTCGGCACCGTCGACAACCGCATCGGCGAGCGCATCGTCCACACCGACTACACCACGCCTGAGGCCATCGAACTCAACCGGCTGCTCCGGGCGATGGTGGACGCGGGGTGTGGCGCCTGCGCGATGGAAGTCTCCTCGCACGGGCTTGCGCTCGACCGCGTGCGGGGCCAGCGTTTCCGCGCGGCGGTTTTCACCAACCTGACCCACGATCACCTCGACTTCCACGAGACGGTCGATGCCTACACGGCGGCGAAGAAGCGCCTCTTCGATGGCCTCGCGCCCGATGCGCTCGCCCTCGTCAACCGTGACGATCCGGCGTGGGCACAGATGGTGCGAGACACCGAGGCCCGCGTGGTGACCTACGGCACCGATGAGGCCGCCGATCTCCGCGTCGATGTGCTCGACAACGCCCTTGATGGGTTGCGGCTTCGCCTCGATGGGGTCGAACGAACGTTCCGGCTCGCCGGGCGCTTCAATGCGCTCAACCTGGCCGCCGCCTACGGCGTCGCTCGCGATCTCGGCGCCTCTCCGGAGGCGGCCCTGGCCGCACTCGCCGAGGCGCCCGGCGTGCCCGGACGTTTCCAGACCTTCCGTTCCGACGACGGCGTGCTCGGCATCGTGGACTACGCCCACACGCCCGATGCGCTCCAGAACGTCCTCGCCACTGCCCGGCAGATGATGGGGCAGGGGAGAGGCCGGCTGTGGGCCGTCTTCGGCGCCGGTGGTGACCGCGACCCGGCGAAACGGCCGCTCATGGCCCGCATCGCCGAAGACCTCGCCGACCGCGTGGTCCTCACCTCCGACAACCCGCGCACCGAAGACCCACTCGACATCCTCGGCGCAATCCGGGATGGTCTCGCCCACCCTGAGGCCACCGCCACGATCCCGGAGCGCGCCGAGGCCATCGCCTATGTCGCCGCCGAGGCGGCCCCTGGCGACGTGATTGTCATTGCCGGGAAGGGCCACGAGCCCTACCAGATCATCGGCACCGAAAAACGCGACTTCGACGACCGCGAGCACCTCCGCCACGCTCTCACCCACCGCACCGGTTAGCCACCAGGCCGATGCTTTACTTCCTGCTCTCTTGGCTCGAACAGACCTTCGAGCCGCCTGGCTTTCAGGTCTTTCAGTTCACCACCGTCCGCGCGTCGCTCGCGGCTGGGACGGCGCTGCTGATCGGTCTCTTCGCGGGCAAGAGGATTATCCGCTGGCTGCGCCGTCAGCAGATCGGCGAGACGGTACGGGAAGGCGAGGATGCGGGCGTAGTGAGTCATGCACACAAGGCAGGCACGCCCACCATGGGCGGCATCATCCTGATTCTGGCGCTCTGCGGCTCGACGCTCCTCTGGGGTGACCTGACGAATGTCTACGTTTGGCTCGCGCTTGGCGCAACGCTCTGGATGGGTGCCTTCGGCTTCGCCGACGACTACATCAAGGTGGTCAAGAAGGACAAAGAGGGCGTGGCGGCACGAGTCAAGCTGGCCGGGCAACTCTCGCTAGGGGTGCTGATGAGCATCTTCCTGCTCTTCTGGCCTGCGCTCCACGGCATCCACACGGAGACGAGCATTCCGTTCGTGCCCAACGGTACGATCAACTACGATGTCCTGACGCCGGTCCTCGGGTTTGAGGCAGGCTGGATCATCTACATCCCCGTGCTCACCTTCATCCTGACGGGTGTATCGAATGCGGTCAACCTGACCGACGGCCTTGACGGTCTGACGACCGGGGCCTCGGCGTTCGTCGCGCTCGGGCTGATCGGGATGGTGCTCATCACGGGCAACGTCAACCTCGCCGAGTTCGTCAACGATGTCTACGTACCGGGCTCGGGCGAGCTGCTCGTTTTCGTGGCAGCGATGGCGGCGGCGTGCTTCGGCTTCCTCTGGTACAACGGCTTCCCGGCGCAGGTCTTCATGGGAGACACCGGGAGCCTGGCGCTGGGCGCGGCTATCGCCACGGTCGCCATCCTGATCAAGAAGGAGCTCTACCTGCCCGTGCTGGGTGGCATCTTCGTCATCGAGACGGCCTCGGTCATCATCCAGACGATCTACTTCAAGTACACGAAGCGCAAGCACGGCGAGGGGCGGCGCGTCTTCAAGATGGCCCCGCTGCATCACCACTACGAAGCACTCGGCGTCCACGAAAACAAGATCGTCGTGCGCTTCTGGATCATCACGGCGCTGCTCGTCATCCTGACCCTCGTCCTGCTTCGCATCCGATGAGCCCGACCGACATCGACGGCAAGCGTGCGACGGTCATCGGGGGCGCACGGAGCGGCCTCGCGGCGGCCACGCTGCTCGCGCGGCATGGTGCCGAGGTCTTCCTGACCGAGCGCGACGCGGTAGACGACCGGATGGCGGACGCACTGACGAAGGCCGGGGTTGCGTTCGAGCAAGGGGGCCACACGCCCCGTGCGCTTGATGCCGACTTTCTGGTGATCTCGCCCGGCGTGCCAAGCACCATCAACCTCGTGCAGCAGGCGCTTCGCCAGCGCCTGCCCGTCTATTCCGAGATCGAGGCCGCGAGCTGGTTTTGCCCGGCGCCCATCGTGGCCGTGACCGGCTCCAACGGCAAGACGACCACCACGAGCCTCATCGCCCACCTCTTCCGCACAGCCCAGCGCCCCTTTGTCGTCGGCGGCAACATCGGCTATCCGTTTTCGGACTACGTCGATGAGCTGACCGACGCGCACACGGTCGTGCTCGAAGTGTCCAGCTTCCAACTCGACCACATCCAGACGTTCCGGCCGAAAGTCAGCGTGTTGCTCAACATCACGCCCGACCACCTCGACCGCTACGACCATGACTTCAATAAGTACGCCCAGAGCAAATTTCGCGTCTTCGAAAACCAGCGCCCCGGCGACTGGCTCGTCTACAACTACGACGACGAACTGGTCCACGACTATGTGGCGATGTGGGCCGAAAAACGCGGCATCACGCCCTGGCCATTTTCCCTCGAACATGAACTGGAGCGCGGCGCCTTCGTGCGGCGCGATGCCAACGGCATCAGCCAGATCGTGATGTCCCTCCCCGAGTCCCTCGAGCCCTCGTCCCCCACCATGATCTTCGAAGAGGAACTCATGCCCTCGTCCAACACGGCCCTGCAAGGCCGCCACAACCTGTACAACTCCCTCGCCGCGGCCATCGCCGCGCGCGCCATGGAGATTCGCAGCGATGTGGTGCGCCAGAGCCTGACCTCGTTCGAGGGGGTGCCCCACCGCCTTGAAAAGGTCCGCACGGTCCACGGTGTGCACTTCGTCAACGACTCCAAGGCGACCAACGTGAACGCCGTCTGGTACGCGCTCGAATCGTTCCCCGGCAACGTCATCCTGATCGCCGGCGGACGCGACAAGGGCAACGACTACGGGCCGCTCAAGAGCCTCGTGACCGAGAAGGTCAAGGGGCTCGTCGGCCTCGGTGAGAGCGGCGACAAGGTGATGGCCGAACTCGGTCCGCACGCGGAGCACAACGCGCGCGCGCAGACCATGGAGGAGGCCATTCAGTTCGCTCGCCTGATGGCCGAGCCGGGCGACACCGTGCTGCTCAGTCCTGCCTGCTCGTCATTCGACATGTTCGACAACTACGAGCACCGCGGGGACACCTTCCGCCGTCTCGTCCAAAGTTTGTAATCCAGTAGGGGAGAGGCAGATTTCTCCTTTGCATCCGCGATAACCATGGCTACTGCCAAAGCCCGTTCCCTCGCACTGCCACCCGCCGACAAGGCGGTCGTGGCCGGGGTGCTCGTGCTCGCCGCGTTCGGCGTGGTGGCGGTGTACAGCGCCGTAGCGTTCCTCGCCGAGACCAAGAGCAGCGGCGATACGGAGTCGTTCCTGTTCCGGCACCTGCTGCGCGTCGGGCTGGCGCTGGGTGTGGCGGGCACGTTCTCGCTGTGGGACTACCGCAAGCTGGCGCGTTGGTCGAAGGTGTTCCTGATTGCCTCGCTCGGGCTGCTGGCGGCGGTGCAGGTGATCGGTATTGCGACGAACGGAGCGGCGCGCTGGCTCACGCTTGGGCCCATCACGTTCCAGCCGTCGGATCTGGCGAAGGTGGCGTTGCTGCTGCACGTGGCGGTGCTGCTCGCCCGCAAGCAGGAGTACATCGGCGAGTTCGAACGCGCCTTCATCCCGCTCGCCATCTGGATCGCCCCGACACTCCTGCTCATCGGCATCGAAGACCTGTCTACGGCAGCGATCCTCCTGATGACGGTTACGATCATGCTGTTCGTGGGGCGCGTGCGGCTGCTTCACCTCGTGGGCACGGCGCTCGTGTTCATGGCACTAGGGACAGCCTTTCTCGCCTCGTCGCCGCAGAGAGCGGCACGGCTGGAGAGTTACCTCGGCGTATCCCTCTTCGGCAACACCGACCAGGCAGAGGTTTTCGACGACCAAGCTGAGGGCTATCAGGCTCAGCAGGCGCGCATCGCGTTCGCGATGGGCGGGCTCACGGGCGTCGGCCCTGGCAAGAGCGTGCAGCGCGACTTCCTGCCTGCGCCCTACAACGACTTCATCTTCGCCATCATCGGCGAGGAGTACGGGCTGATCGGGGCCGTTGTACTGCTGTCGGTATTCGTCTACCTGCTGCTGCGCGGCTACCTCCGCATCGCGCGCGGCGCACCCGATCCACTCGGCCTCTTCCTTGCGACGGGGCTCACGAGCGCCATCGTCCTCTACGGTTTCGTCAACGCGGCCGTGGCGAGCGGCCTCTTTCCTGTAACCGGCCTTGCGATGCCGTTCGTCAGCTACGGCGGCACCTCGCTCGTCGCCACCGGCGCGATGGTCGGCATCCTCCTCAATATCTCCCGCCACGCTTCGCTTGAGTGAGTAGAGGCGGATGGAGGCCTGGGCATTGTCTGCCTACCCCCATCCACCTGCACTCCCACACCCTCTTGACCGCCACCGTCCTCGATACGCCCCCCATGGCCGCACAGACGACAGCCCTTCCGGCCGGGACGCCCCGCGTGCTTTTCGCGTGCGGCGGGACGGGTGGGCACGTCTATCCGGCCATTGCCATCGCCGATGTGATCCGCACCGAGTACCCGGCGGCGGCCATCGCGTTCGCGGGCACCGAAGACCGGATGGAGTGGACGGCGGTACCCAAGGCGGGGTATCCGATCCACGCCATCACCGTGAGCGGCTTCCAGCGGGGGCTCTCCGCTGAGGCGCTCACGCGCAACCTGAGTTTCCCGTTCAAGCTGGTGAAGGGCCTCTGGGAGAGCCTACGCCTTGTGGCTTCCTTCGATCCAGACGTGGTCGTGGGGACGGGCGGCTATGCCTCGGGGCCGGTCGGGCTCGCGGGCAGCCTGCGCGGGCGGCACCTCGTGCTGCAGGAGCAGAACGCGTACGCGGGCGCCACCAACAAGCTGCTTGCCAAGCGCGCCGACACCATCTTCATCGCCTTCGAGGCGGCCAAGGCCTACTTCCCGGCGAAGAAGTGTCGACTGGCAGGTAACCCCGTGCGGCAGGACCTCATCGGCGCAGATCGGTCGGAGGCGCGGGCCCACTACGAGATCGCGAATGAGGGCGCCCACGTGCTCCTCGTGATGGGTGGCTCCCTGGGCGCCGGGCCGATCAACGGCGCGCTCAAGCTCCACCTCAACGAGGTGCTGGCCAACGAGGCCAACTGGGTCATCTGGCAGACGGGGAGCCGCTACTTCGAGGCCCTGGAGAAGGCCATCCCCGCGCACCCACGTCTGCGGCTCATGCCCTACCTCGACCGGATGGACCTCGCCTACGCCGCTGCCGACCTGGCGCTGTGCCGCGCCGGAGCCATCACCTGCTCCGAACTCACTGTCACGGCCACGCCCTCGGTGCTGGTGCCCAGCCCGAACGTGACAGCGGACCATCAGACCAAGAATGCGCGCGCCCTGGCCGATGCCGGAGCGGCGTTGCTCCTGCCTGAGTCTGAACTCGATAGCCAGTTCGGCGTCGTCGTTCCGGCGCTGCTCGCCGACGTGACGCGGCGGCTCGACATGGAAGAGGCCGCGCTCCAGATCGCTCGGCCGGATGCGGCACAGACCATCGCCGCGCACGTCGTGGCGCTGGCCGAAGCCCGGGGAGGTGCGCGATGACGGAGATCCGCCTTCCTCAAGCGCCTCGGCGGCAGGCCGCGATGGGCCGCATCAAGCGCGTCCACATGGTGGGCATTGGTGGCATCGGCATGTCGTCGATCGCCGAGGTGCTGCTGGCACGCGGCTACGAGGTCTCGGGCTCCGACCTGCGCCGCAGCGACGTGACGCTCCACCTGGAGCGCCTGGGCGCGACGATCCACGAAGGTCATGCCGCCGAGCACATCACCGATGCCGATGTCGTCGTCTATTCGTCGGCGGTCAAGCCAGCCGAGAACCCGGAGACGGTCGAGGCGCAGCGGCGGCTCATCCCGCTCATCAAGCGAGCCGAAATGCTCGGTGAGTTGATGCGGATGAAGTACGGCATCGGCGTGGCCGGGACGCACGGCAAGACCACAACCACCACGATGGTCGGCCTGGTGGCGAAGGAATCTGGTTTCGACCCGACCATCATCGTCGGCGGCAAGGTGGCCGTGTTCGGATCGAACGCCGTCTCGGGCGAGGGCGACCTCATCGTCATCGAGGCCGACGAGTACGACCGCACGTTCCTCAAGCTTACGCCCGCGCTCGCCGTCATCACCAACATCGAGGCCGACCACCTCGACATCTACGAGGACTTGGAGGACATCAAGGCGGCTTTCATCGAGTTCGCCAACACGGTGCCGTTCTTCGGCGCGGCGATCCTCTGCCTGGACGACCTCAACGCGCGTAGCGTCGTCGGCGAAATACACCGCCGCGTGATCACCTATGGCACGAGCCGCCAGGCGACGGTGCGCGCCGAGGGGATCGAGCAGGTGGGCGCCTCGACCAAGTTCGACGTGTACCGGGGCGCCGAGCGCCTAGGTGGCGTGACGCTCCACGCGCCGGGTCTACACAACGTCCGCAACGCCCTCGCCGCCATCGCGGTCGGGCTGGAACTGGACGTGCCGTTCGATGGCATCGCCGACGCCCTGACCAAATACACGGGCGTGGAGCGCCGCTTCCAGGTCAAGGGCGAGGCGAAGGGCATCCTCGTCGTGGACGACTACGCGCACCACCCGACCGAGATCGCGGCGACGCTGGAGGCGGCGGCCAAGGGCTGGCCCGAGCGCCGCATCGTGGCGGTCTTCCAGCCGCACCTCTACAGCCGCACGCAGGACCTCGCCGATGACTTCGCCCGCGCCTTCTACGACGCCGATGTGCTCGTGCTGACCGACATCTACGGTGCCCGCGAAGAGCCGCGCGAGGGCGTAGACGGGATGCTCCTCGTGGACCTCGCGCGCCGCTACGGCCACCGCGATGTACACTACGTTGCCCAGAAGACTGACTTGGCAACCTACCTCGCCGCGTTGGCGGCCTCCGGCGACCTCGTCGTGACGATGGGCGCCGGTGACATCTGGCGCTTCGGTGAGGCGTTCCTCGACCAACTGAACGGCCGTGGAGAGGCGCAGCGCTGATGGCACGCCTCACCAAAAAGCAGCAGCAGCGTGGCCGACTGGTGCGCCGTCTCGTGCTGGGCAGCGCGGTGATCGGCATCCTGGCGATGGCGGCGCTGGCGTGGCGCTGGCAGGCGACGCTCCCGCTGCGCGGTGTCGCTGTCGAAGGCTTCGTCCGGGCCGATTCGGCCGAGGTCGTGCGCATGGCGGCTGTCGAGTCCGACACGGTAGCGGTCCCGCTCTTTGCTCTTGATCCCGACTTGATCGCGGACCGCGTGCGCCGCGCGCCGTGGGTCCGTGATGCGCGCGTCCGCCGGCTGCCCACCGGGACGCTCGCCATCCGCGTGGAGGAGCGTACGCCCGTGGCACTCGTGCTCGACGGGAGCGGTCGCCCGAGCCACTACCTCGACGCGGAAGGGTTCAGCCTGCCGCTGCGCGCGCACGACCCCTTCGATGTGCCGCTGCTGCGCGGCACCGTGCCCACCTCCCATCCTACGCAGCCGGTCGAAAGCGAAGCCCTTCGCGAACTGCTCACCGCCCTGGCCAGCCTCGACGACGAGACCGACGCGCTCGTCTCCGAGATCACCCTCGGCGCAGGCGGCGACGCGGTGCTGCGCACCAGCCCCCGTGGCGGCCACGGCGCCTTGCCCGTACGCCTCGGCGCGGGTGGCTACGCCGAGAAGCTGGAGCGCCTGCATGCCTTCTGGCATCAGGCCATCCTCACCCGCCCGGAGACGCCCATCCAGACTGTAGACCTCCGCTTCGATGGGCAGATCGTCACCCGCGAAGCGGACCCCACCCCGTAACCCCTCGCCCCAACCCTTTAATCCCCCAGCATCATGAATGAGCATGAACGCATCGTCGTTGGCGTAGACATCGGGACGACCAAAATCTGCGCCGTGGTCGCCTCGGCCGATGAGCACGAGCGCATCAACATCCTCGGCATCGGCATGGCGGAGTCGGAAGGACTCAACCGCGGTGTTGTCGTTAACATCGACAAGACCGTGGAGGCCGTGAAGAAGGCCGTTAACGAGGCCGAGCGCGCAGCGGGCGTGGAGACGCGCTCGGTGGTCGTCGGGATTGCGGGCGACCACATCCAGTCGTTCCAGAGCCGCGGCGTTATCACCGTCTCGGGGCGCGATGGCGAGATCACGGCCGCCGACGTGCGCCGCCTGCTCGAAGACACGCGCCACGTCGCGATGCCCGCCGACCGTGAGATCCTGCACGTGTTGCCGCAGGAGTTCATCGTGGACGGGCAGGACGGCGTCGCCGACCCCATCGGCATGAGCGGCGTGCGTCTCGAAGCCAACGTCCACATCATCACCGGGCTCGTCTCGGCGGCGAAGAACGTCTATCGCTGCATCGAGAAGGCGGGCTACGAAGTGGCCGACATCGTCCTCGAACCGCTGGCGTCGAGCCACGCCGTGCTGCACCCGGACGAGAAGGAGATCGGCGTTGTTCTCGTGGACATCGGCGGCGGCACCACCGACATCGCCGTCTTCGAGGACAAGACGATCCGCCACACGGCCGTCGTCGCCATCGCGGGCACCAAGGTGACCGACGACCTCCGCAAGGGCCTCGGCATCCTGCACGATCAAGCCGAGCGGCTCAAGCAGCAGTTTGGTCTGGCGCTCGTGGACCTCGTGGAGGAAGACCCGGAGATCACCATCCCCGGCATCGGCGGGCGGCCGGACAAGTCCATTGGGCAATCCACGCTGGCGCAGATCATCCAGCCGCGGCTGGAGGAGATCATGGAGATCGTCGGCATCGAGATCAAGCGCTCGGGCTACGGGCGCCACCTCTCGGCGGGTGTTGTGCTCACCGGTGGCGGCGCGCTGATCCCCGGCACGGCCGAACTGGCCTCGGAAGTGCTCGGTCTTGAAGCGCGGATCGGGCTTCCGCTCGGGCTCGCGGGTGGGCTCGTTGAGGAGGTCTCCAACCCCAAGTATTCCACCGCCGTGGGCCTCGTGTTGCACGGGCTGCGGCAGGGCACCTCGGGTGCCTCTTTACTGGCCGAGGAGGTCGCTGCCTCAGCAGGCGACGGCCACGCGGGCTCGGCCGACGACCTCGTCAACCGCATCGCGGGCCGTATGCGAAGCTGGTTCGACGAGCTTTAACCAACCCTTGAACCGCGGAGGTTCATGTGGATAATCCGTCCGGCGCCGTCATGCTAGCGTGACGAACTTGCGACGGAATGTCCTCCAACCTCCTGACTCATCCACCACACCCTGGCGAAACCCAATCCATCGGGAGGGAACACAATGGCACTAGATTTCAACAACCGCTTCGCGTTCGACGACGAAGCCCAAGAAGAAGCGACGATCCGCGTCGTCGGCGTTGGCGGCGGTGGGGGCAACGCCGTCAACAACATGCTCACCAAGGGCATCGTCGGCGTCGACTTCGTCGCGATCAACACGGACTCGCAGGCGCTCGTCGCCAACCAGGCCGCGATCAAGATTCAGGTCGGCCGCGAGTTGACCAAAGGGCTCGGGGCTGGCGCCCGTCCGTCCGTCGGTGCGGAGGCGGCGGCGGAAAGCCAGCGCGAGATCGAGGCGGCGCTCGACGGCGTCGACATGGTCTTCATTACGGCCGGGATGGGTGGCGGCACGGGTACGGGCGCAGCGCCTGTCGTGGCGCAACTCGCCCGCAAGCTCGGCATCCTGACGGTAGCCGTCGTTACCAAACCGTTCGACTGCGAGGGCCGCAAGCGATTCAAGACAGCCGAGATGGGCATCGACGCGCTCCGCGAGGTCGTGGACACGCTCATCATCATCCCCAACGAGCGCCTGCTCGATGTGGCCGATGACGACACCTCGCTCATTGAGGCGTTCGAACTCGCCGACGATGTGCTCTACAACGCCACGCGCGGCATCTCGGACCTGATCACGGTCCACGGCCTGATTAACCTCGACTTCGCCGACGTGCGCACCACCATGGTGGAAGGCGGCACGGCGCTGATGGGCTCGGCCATCGCCTCGGGTGAAACGCGCGCCGAACGCGCGGCCAAGGAGGCCATCTCCAGCCCGCTCCTCGGGGGCGTCTCGATTACCGGCGCGCGCAACGTGCTCGTCAACATCACGGCGGGGCCGAGCCTCGGCATCCGCGAGGCCACCAAGGCGACGGGGGTGATTCAGAACGAGGCAGGCGACGAGGCCGAGGTCATCTTCGGGACGGTGATCGACGAGACCATGGGCGACCAGATGCGCGTGACGGTTATTGCGACGGGCTTCGATAAGGTGGACGAAGAGATGGTTCTCGAAGCGGGGCCTGCCGCCGGGCGCGTCCGCCGGACGGTCCAACTCGAAGGCAACCACGCCATCCCGCACTACAAGGGCGAGGCGTCGTTGCGCGACCTCGACGTGCCCGCCTACGAGCGACGCACGCCCATCGAGCCTCCGCCGCGCCCCACGCGCGAGATCGAAGAGATCCGCAGAGTGGAGGACGGTCCGGCTGAGGCGTCGGCAGAAGCCAACGAACCGCCCGCCTCCAACGTGCGGCGGCTGCGCCACGGCGAGTTCATGCGCGAGCACGAAGAGCGCATCCGCAAGGACGACACCGATGTGCCTGCCTTCCTCCGTAAAATGATGGACTGAGCGGATTGCGGAAGGGAAACGCTGAGGGCGGAACGCACGCCACGCTCTCAACTCCGCAAGCCCAATTCAACTGACACACCTGTGTCACCCGTACTTCCGTACCCTTGACGAGTCCCCCCGGACAACTTCGCCAGGGTTGTCCAAGAGGC
>JABDIZ010000400.1 GCA_013003465.1 Rhodothermaceae bacterium | reverse complement strand
GGCCAGGGCCGCTTCGCGCTCGACCACAGCCGTAGTGCGCTCGTCCCCGAGGTGCTCAAGGCGTTTCCGCAGAACACCGAGATGGAGGCACACCTCACGTTTACGACGGATGCGCCCGGTGGCTACGTCCGGCAGACCGCGGCCGACCCCTACGCCGTGACCGTGCGCGTGCGTCACTCGTTCATCGAGCTGCCGCCGCCGGGCTACGAGCCGCGCGCCTTTGATCCTCGCGCAGGCTACTTCCCCATGAGCTACGCCGACTACGCGGTGCCCATCGGCGAAGACATCACACAGCGCTTTATCACGCGGCATCGCCTCCAATGCGCCGACGCGCCCGGGCCGGCCGGTCTTTGCACCCCCGTCGAATCCATCGTCTACTACCTCGATCCTGGTACGCCCGAGCCGGTGCGTGGGGCACTGCTCGACGGCGCGCGCTGGTGGACCGAGGCCTTCGAGGCCGCCGGGTTCCGCGACGCCTACCGCGTCGAGGTACGCCCTGACAGCGTGGACCCGCTCGACGTGCGCTACAGCACCATCCAGTGGGTACACCGCGCCACGCGCGGCTGGAGCTATGGCTCGTCAGTGATTGACCCGCGCACGGGCGAGATTCTCAAGGGACACGTCCTCCTCGGCTCGTTGCGCGTCCGGCAGGATTACCTGATCGCCGAAGGGTTGCTCGCGCCGTACGAAGGCGGCAATGCTGAAGGGTTCGCGCCGGGGGACGATCCGATGCTGGCGATGGCACTCGCGCGGCTGCGGCAGCTTTCGGCCCACGAAGTCGGCCACACCATCGGCCTCGCCCACAACTTCGCCGCGAGCACCAACGACCGCGCCTCCGTAATGGACTACCCGGCCCCGCTCGCTCTCGTCGCGGCGGATGGTTCCATTGACCTCTCAGAGGCCTATGCCGTGGGAATCGGCGCGTGGGACATCCAGGCCGTCCGCTACGGCTACGATCCCAATCCAGCCGCTCCTGCTGCTATCCTTGCCGAAAATCAGGCACGCGGACTCGCCTACCTCACCGACGCCGACGCCCGCCCGCCCGGCGCCGCCAGTCCTACGGCGATTCTGTGGGACAACGGCCGAGACGCTGTACCAGCCCTGGAAACCGAGATGGACGCGCGCCGAGTCGCCCTGGATCGCTTTGGCGAGACGGTCATCCGAGAGGGTCGCCCGATGGCAACCCTTGAGGAAGTGCTCGTGCCGCTCTACCTCCGCCATCGCTACCAGATCGAAGCCACGGCCAAGTCCGTTGGTGGCGTGGACTACCGCTATGCGATGCGGGGCGACGGGCTGCCCCAGCCGGATCCGGTCCCGGCACCACAGCAGCAAGCCGCACTCGATGCCCTTCTTGCCACGCTCACGCCCGAGGCGCTCCGTCTGCCCGAGGCCGCCCTCGCCCTCATCCCGCCCCGTCCGCCCGGCTACTACGACCAGCGCGAACTGTTCGATTCGCGCACGGCCCCCGTGTTCGACCCGTACACTCCAGCTGAAACGGTCACTGGGCTGGTCTTTAGCTTGCTCCTCCAGCCTGAGCGCGCCGCCCGCCTCGTTGCCCAGCACGATGATGACGCGCAGCTCCCCGGTTTCACCAACCTACTGGTCTATGTGGATGATTGGCTGCGCGATCTCGACCCTGTCGATGCGTATGCCGAGGAGTTGCGCCGGGTGGTGCTGACGGGCTGGGTGGACGCCTTGCTCAGCCTTGCGGCAGACACGGACGCCGCCCCATCCATCCGTGCCCGTGCCGATGCCTACCTCGTTCGCCTCGAAGACGATCTGCGCGATATCGGAGGCAGCGGTGAAGACGAGATGCTGGCCCTGTGGCTCGCCGATCAGATCCGACGCTGGCACGCCCGCGACTATGATCCTGAGCAGCGGCCGGAGTCGCTACGCACGCCGCCCGGCTCACCCATCGGCCAGCCCGCCTTCCTCCTTCGCCAGCAACAACGCCGGACTCTTCTCAATCACTGGATGCCACTCGACGCCTGCGGGCGCTGACTCACATCAGCCCCCGCTCAGCCAGCGAGGTATAGCCCCGCCCCGCAATGATGAGGTGGTCGTGGACTGGCACGCCCATCAGCTTGCCCGCCTCCACGAGTTGCTTTGTGATCTGTACGTCCTCGCGGCTCGGTTCCGGGTTGCCGGACGGGTGATTGTGCAGGCAGAGGATCGCCGCCGCGTTTTCGAGGATGGCCTTCTGAAAGACTGCGCGGGGCTCCACAATCGAGGCGGCCAGGCCGCCTTCGCTGATCGTGTGATCGCCGAGGATGACGTTGGCCGTGTTGAGGTGAACGACAACGAACACCTCGCGCTTGAGGTTGCGCAGCTTCGGGCCGTAGACGGCTGCGACATCGGCCGGAGAGCGAACCTGCACCCGATCTCCCTCAGCAGCGGCTTCCACCCGCCGCCCGATCTCGAAAGCCGCCGCGAGCTGCGCCGCCTTTGCCGGACCGACGCCCTTCGTCCGCGTGAGCACTTTGGCATCACGGCGGCCGAGTTCGGCGAGCGAGCCGTAGGCCCGCAGCAGTGCCTGACCGAGTTCGATGGCGGAGAGGCTGCGCCCGCCTACGCGCGTGCCGCTACCGAAGATGAGGGCGATCAGCTCAGCATCCGATAGTCCGGCTGGACTATGCTTGAGCAGCTTCTCGCGCGGGCGCTCGGCCTCGTCGCGCTTGTTGATCGGCACATAATCGTACTGGATGTCGGGCTCAGCAGAGTCGTGGTCGAACACAGGCGATAGAGGTAGATGCGCTCAATAGACACATCCTGCTCCGCTCTCCTAACCCTCTGAACGAATGTAGGGGCGACGCATGCATCGCCCCTACAGAAATCCATCCTCCAGGCAGAGGATCAGTACGTCTGCTCCGGGATGAGTTCGTTGAGCAGGTGCACGTTCGTCGGGCTGCGCTGCACTTGCTTGATGAGCGCCTGCATGGCCTCGACGGGGTGCCGGTCGTTGAGCACACGGAAGAGCATGGTGCGCTGGCGCATCTGCTCGTCGCTCATGAGCCGCTCCTCGTTGCGCGTACCGCTCTTGCGGATGGTGATGGCCGGGTAGATCCGCTTGTCGGCGAGTTCGCGGTCAAGCACGATCTCGGCGTTGCCGGTGCCCTTGAATTCCTCGAAGATCACGTCGTCCATGCGGCTACCCGTCTCCACGAGCGCGGTCGCCACGATGGTGAGCGAGCCACCGTTCTCGATGTTGCGGGCCGCGCCGAAGATTTTTCGGGGCATCACGAGCGCACGCGCGTCGAGACCACCCGACATGGTGCGGCCAGAGTTGCCGCCCCAGAGGTTGAACGTGCGGCCAAGGCGCGTGAGCGAGTCGAGCAGCATCACCACGTCGTGGCCCTGCTCGACGAGGCGGCGGCTGTACTCGAACGCGAGCGTCGCCACGCGGATGTGATTGTCCTCGCCGTGGTCGTTCGAGGAGGCGAAAACGGTGCAGTCGGTATTGCGACGGAAGTCAGTCACCTCCTCCGGGCGCTCATCAATGAGGAGAGCGATGAGCTTGGCCTCGGGGTGGTTCTTCGCGACCCCGGCAGCCATCTGCTTGAGCATGACCGTCTTGCCTGCGCGCGGCGGCGCCACGATGAGCGCCCGCTGCCCCTTGCCGAGCGGCGCCACAAGGTCCACGATGCGCATCGAGAGGTCCTCGGGCCCCGTGATGAGGTTGATCTTCTCCTCCGGGTAGATGACCATGCCGTCATCAAAGTCGGCGGTTTCCTTCCAGGCATCCGGATCCATGCCCATCACCTCGTCCACGCGCGTCACCTGCCAAGCGCCCTTGCGCCCCGGCTTGATGATGCCCTTGAGGATGACCCCGTCGCGGAGGTTGTGCTTCTGGATGAGCGGTGGTGGCATGAAGGGATCGTTGTCCCCCTTCGTAAGCGACGTTGAGACGGCGCGGATGAAGCCAAACTTCTTGTCGCCGATCAGCTCCAGCATGCCCTCGAAGGGCTCGCCGGGATGCCCGCTATTCTCGTTGCGGTTCTCGTTCTGGTCCTTTTTGCGCCGATCCCGCTTGCGGCGGCGCCCGCCTCCTTCATTGCGGGTATTGTCCTTACGATTCTTCCCGCTGCCGCCGCGACCCTCGTTGCGATTCTCACCGCGACTGTCATTGCGGCTACCGCCCCGATTATCGCGGCCCTCGCCGCGGTTCTGGCGACGGCCACGGCGCGAACCGCCTCCTTCGCCGGACGACTCTTCGGTGGCCTGAGGGGCCTGGCCGTTCGAGGAGGAACGCGCTGCCGAGGAATCCGCGGACGCCTCCGCGTCCGGAGCCTTCTCGGTAAGGGCAGGGTCGTCGGAAGAAGCGACCGGTTCGCTGTCCCGGCGGGGGGTACGCGTCCGGCTGCGCCGCCGGGGGCGCGCTTCTTCTTGGGCGTGCTGGTCGGCGCTGGATTCGGGCACAGAAGCCTTAGCGGCCTCGTTGGTCGATTCAGCGTTGGTGGATTCGTTGGGCTGCTCAGCCATGAACAGAGGTACTAGTGAAGGAGAGCCTGCGTGCCGCGTAGGCAACGATCAGGGACGAAAAAGAAGATGGGGCCGCGCCGCCTGCGCGAGAGTGAGCGTGGAGGTGCACCAGCACCGGATGGAACCGCGAAGGGCGCCACAGCACGGCTTCGCGTCAGCATAGGGCGGTCGAGGAAACAAGCCTCAAAGCAAGGGCACGAGAGCACTCGCGAAGGCAAGTTGCGGGGTGGCCTCATCGACGCGTGGAGAGGCCGTCGTTCTCCGAAGTACATGCAACTATCGAGCCGCCCGGACGGTGTTGCCGCGTCCCTACTTCACGAGTCTTGGTCCGACGAGCGGACCCACTCCTTGACGTTGCGGGCCGGGGGCGACCTCGCAGACCTGGCTCCATCCGTCGGGAGGGTGGCACAGCGGGCTTCCACGCCGCCACTGGCCGACCAGGCCTCGTGTGTATCACACGCCGAACAAGATAGATGGTTTCCAGTGCCGTAGCAACTGTGACGCAGCCTGTGGCACCCAAGGAGGCAATTCTCCGTCTCTGCACGGGGCAGTTTCCGCGAGGTGAGCGCCCGTACCTTGGGTCTCGCGATGAGACTAGGACCCCACCGCCTGGAACGGGGAGCCTCAGCCGTCAGGGACAACGCCGCGGCGAATGGTCTGACAAGCGCTTCGAAACGACCCACACAATGCCTGATTTATCGCTTGAGCGCACACACTGGCAAGCCGGTTTTCGCTATGTGGCTGGCACGGACGAAGCGGGGCGCGGCTGCCTCGCCGGACCGGTCGTAGCGGCCGCCGTCATCCTCCCCCCAGATGCCACGATTCCCCGCCTCGATGACTCCAAGAAGCTTTCGGCAACCCAGCGCGAGACGCTCGTGCCCGTGATCTACGAAGAGGCGCTGGCCGTCGGCGTAGGGCGGTGTTTGCCGGAGGAGATTGATGCCCTCAACATCCTCCACGCAGCACTCGAAGCGATGCACCGGGCGGTGCTCGATCTCGCCCTCCTGCCCGATGTGCTGCTCGTGGACGGCAATCAGCCGCTCCCTGTCCCCCCATGCCCGCAAGAGACGGTCGTGAAGGGCGATAGCCGAAGCCTATCGATTGCCGCCGCCTCGGTCGTGGCGAAAGTGACCCGAGATCGGTACATGATTGCTCTCCATGAGGCCTTTCCCGTCTATGGATGGGATGGGCACAAAGGCTACCCGACTGCGGCGCACTACGCCGCCCTCGCCGAGCACGGTCCGAGTCCACACCACCGCCGCTCGTTCCGGCTCACTTGCTGAGTGCTGCGAGGAGGACCTCGGCCACCGAAGCGGGCGTATCCTCGGCATCCACAATCAGATCGGCCTGCTCATACAGGGAACGCCGTTCGTTGAGCAAGGCGTTGATGCGCGCCTGCAGCGCGGCGCCGTACAGCGGTCTGCCCCGCGCACCGTAGAGAAGAGGACGCGAGGCATCTCCCTTCAACCGAGACGCAAGGGTCACAGGGGATATACGCAGATAGCAGACCGTACCGGCAGCCTTCGCCCGATCCATCGCACCGGGCTGCACGAGGGTCCCCCCGCCTGTCGCCACAACGATGCGTGCTCGTGTCGTTGTAGCCGCGAGGGCATCGGCCTCGGCGGCTCGGAAAACGGCTTCTCCCTTGTCGAACAGCGCCGCCACCGAATAGCCCGTGCGTTCCTCAATGAGGTGATCGAGATCCACGAATGCCCAGCCAAGCCGCCCGGCCATCAACCTCCCGATCGTGCTCTTCCCGCTCCCCATGAAGCCAGTGAGGTAGAGTCGGAAAGGGATACGTTCGGAGCGGGAAGTACGAAGGTGGAGGGGCATCCTACGGGCACGGTCCTTTTACCTTTCTAACTTCCCACTTCTTCCTTCTGACTTCCACTGTGCCCACCTATCGCCTCCTGATCGAATACGACGGCGCCGCCTTCCAGGGCTGGCAGATCCAGTCGAATGGCCCCACCGTGCAGGCCGCGCTCGAAGGGGCGCTCGCTACCGTCC
>JABDIZ010000388.1 GCA_013003465.1 Rhodothermaceae bacterium | reverse complement strand
CAGATCACCTCGGCGCCTCGGATCAGCACCCGGAAGATGAGGTAGAGCACCACCCCCGCTGCTGTGAGCAGCCCCGCCACGTGGAGCCCCCGCTGTGTGAGCGTACGCAGCACATTCCGAAACTGCGGATCACGCTCTTGCACACGGGGCACGAAGTAGCGCGCCAGGGCAACGCGGATTCGCCGTTCGAGAAGGGTCATCGGGAGAACGTGTTCAAATTGTGTGACCGATCAACCCCTGATCGACCCGTTCGATCCATATTCGTGGCAACAATCACTCCGTGTTCATCCGTGGATGCGAGGCGCGGCATCCTCCACAGGGTCTTCGTGAGCGACGCTCGTTTCGGGAACGGAGGGCAGCGTCAGCACGAAGGCGGTGCCGGTGCCCTCTCCCGTCTCCATGACCATGGTGCCGCCGTGCCCCTGCGTGATGATCTCGTAGGAGAGCGAGAGCCCGAGGCCTGTCCCCTCACCAGAGGACTTGGTCGTAAAGAACGGCTCGAAGACCCGTTCCTTCACTGCCGCCGGGATGCCGGTCCCGTTGTCCGCAATTCGGATGGCGACGCCATCGGGCTCCCGGCGGGTGACGACCCGGATCTTGGGGGCGTACGTCGCTCCGTCTTGCTCCGCGCGAGTGCGGACGGCGTCGAAGGCGTTGTCGAGCAGGTTCAGGAAGACCCGGCCGATTTCTTCGGGCACCATCGGGATGGGGCTCAGTTCCTCATCGAGGTCGCGCTCGAACTCGACGTTGAAGCCGCTGTGCTGCGCGCGCATGCCGTGGTAGGCCAGCCCCACGTACTCATTCAGCAGCTTGTTGACATCCACCGAGCGCTTCTCGCCGGGGCTCGTCCGCGAGTGCGCGAGCATGCTCTTGACGATGCCGTCGGCCCGCATGCCGTGCTCAGCGATCTTGCTGGTGTTGGCGCGCAGATCGGAGACGAGATCGGCCACGTCGGCCAATGCCTCGCCCACTGGCCGCGTGGGGTCTTCGGTGAGTTCCTCGCTCAGTTCGTCCATTAGCTCCTGCGAGAGCTGGGCAAAGTTGTTGACGAAGTTGAGCGGGTTCTTGATTTCGTGGGCGATCCCGGCGGTGAGTTGCCCGAGCGAGGCCAACTTTTCCTTCTGCACGAGTTGCTCCTGCATGCCGCGCTCGCGGACCAGCGCCTGTTCGAGCGCGCCCGAACGTGCCGAGAGGTATTCCTTCAGGCGCGCCACACGCCGGAGCGCCCGGTACTGTTCGTACCGGCTGACGTACAGCGACGCGCTCATGGTGGTACACAGAAAGGTGACCAGGCCCAGGAAGATCATCCGTGAGACCGACACGCCCGCCGGAGCGGCGGCCGAGGGCTGGATCGCATACCCCAGGTAGAGCCCTGCGATGCCGAGGCACAGCATCGCCGTCTGCCAAGGCTGGAAGGGCACAGTCCCGACCGTAACCAGCATAATGAGCGCGAGCCATCCGGCCGTGAAGGTAAAGTCGCCCCGCGCGACGCCCTCGAGCACAAGGGCCCAGGCGGTCAGTAGCAAGAACAGCCCCATTACCGTCCGTCCGATGCGCACGCGCGGCCGCACCCGCGCGATGACGAGCAGAATCAAGCTCAGGCCCGCAATGAGCACCTTGTCCCAGAGCACGACCCGGGTGCCGGGGTCGATGCCCGCGAAGCCCCACACCATCGCTTTTCCGGCGATGAGGTGCCCCAGCAGGTACAGCACGACGCCGATCAGGCCCAATGCTCCAGCCACGCGCAGCCCCCGCCGCGTCAGGGCGTCCATCGTGGCGCGAAAGAGCAGGTCCCGCTCCAGCGACATCGGCACCAGATAGCGGACCCAGAGCAGGCGCAACTTTCGCAGCAATAACGTCATACGGGGTGGAAAATCGGAGGCCCCTCTACAGGCAGCAGGATCGGACGATCCCGCCTAGCTTACGAATTGCCGCGCCCTCGCACCCACTGCTCGCCTGCTCCCGTGTCATCGCTGCCTATCGAGGCTGCCCTTCCTGCGCTGCGGGAGGCCCTACGCGGTCGCCCGGCAGCCGTCCTCCAGGCGCCACCCGGGGCGGGCAAAACCACGCGCGTGCCGCTGGCGCTCCTCGGCGAGGCGTGGCTTGGAGACCAGCGCATCGTGATGCTGGAGCCGCGGCGACTGGCGACGCGGGCCGCGGCTCGGCGCATGGCACAGACGCTCGGCGAGCGCGTGGGCGAAACGGTGGGCTACCGCGTGCGGATGGACACGCGCGTGAGCACTCGGACGCGCATCGAGGTGGTGACGGAGGGCGTGTTGACCCGGATGCTGCACGCCGACCCCACGCTCGGCGGCGTCGGGCTCGTCGTCTTCGACGAGTTCCACGAACGCTCGCTCCCCGCTGACCTCGGCCTCACACTCGCCCTCCAGAGCCGCAGCCTCTTCCGCCCCGACCTGCGGCTGCTCGTCATGAGCGCCACGCTCGACGGCGCCCCCATCGCGGCGCTGCTCGGCGACGCGCCGCTCGTCACGAGCGAAGGCCGCGCCTTCCCCGTCGAGACGCACTACCACGACCGTCCCCTCGAAGGGCGCATCGCACCTGCTATGGCGGGCGCGGTGCAACGCGCCCTCGCCGAGACCGAGGGCGACCTCCTCGCGTTCCTGCCGGGCGCAGGCGAGATTGCGCGCACGCAGGTGCTGCTGGAAGGCGGCATGCTCCCGGCCCACGTCGTTATCACTCCACTCCACGGCTCGCTCCCGGCCGCGGAGCAGGACCGAGCCATCATCTCCGACCCGCAGGGACGCCGGAAAGTGGTGCTCTCGACCGACATCGCCGAAACGAGCCTGACTATAGAGGGGGTGCGCATGGTGGTGGACAGTGGGCTCGTCCGGCGGCCCCGGTTCGATCCGCGCAGCGGCATGACGGGCCTCGTCACCACGCGCGTCTCGCGCGCCTCGGCTGACCAGCGCCGAGGCCGGGCCGGACGCACGGCGCCGGGCGTCTGTTACCGCCTCTGGACCCGCACCGCGCAAGCGAACCTCGTACCCCACACGCCGCCTCAGATCTACGATGCCGACCTCGCCCCGCTCGCCCTTGACCTTGCTGCCTGGGGCGCTGACCCTGCCGACCTGACCTGGCTCGATGCACCACCGCAGGGGGCCTTCGCGCAGGGCCGCGACCTCCTCCGCGACCTCGGCGCGCTCGATGCCGACGGGCACCTCACGGACCACGGCCGGGCCATGGCTGAGGTCCCGACGCATCCCCGCCTCGCGCACCTCCTTCTCCGCGCCCACGATTTCAACACGGACGCGCTCACCCCCGCCGTCGCGGCGCTCCTCAACGAGCGCGATCTGCTGCACCGCGCAGGCGGCCCGCCCGACATAGACCTGCGCCTCCGCCTCGATGCCCTGCGCTCGGGTCGCACCAGCGATCTGCGGGGCGCCACCGTGCACCGGGGGGCGTTGCATCGGGCCCGGCAGGAAGCCCAGCGCTGGCGCACCCGTCTGGATGCTCCAGCGCTCGAAGCAGCGGATCTCAATGAGGCCGGGCTGCTCGTGGCGCTGGCCTACCCGGATCGTCTCGCCCAACGCCGGGCGCCCGGGCGCTTTCGCCTGCGCAACGGCCGGAGCGCTCGCCTCCCCGACCACGACCCGCTGTCCGACGAACCGTTCCTCGCCATCGCCGCCCTGGATTCGCGCCAAGGCGATGCCCGCGTTTTCCTCGCGGCGCCGATCACGCTAGAAGAGATCGAGACGGGGTTTGCGGATCAGATCGAACGCGAGACCGTGGTGGCATGGGACGACGAAGCACAGACGGTGCGGGCACAGGCCATCGAGCGACTCGGCGCCGTCGTGCTCCGCGAAGGACCGCTGGCCGACCCAGCCCCCGAAGCCATCATCGGCGCCTTGCTCGAAGCCATTCGCGCCTCCGAGCTGACTCTCCTGCCGTGGCCGAAGGCCGCCCGTGGCGTGCAGCACCGGCTCCTGTTTCTCCGCCACCACCTCGGCGAGACATGGCCCGATGTCTCAGAAACCGCTCTGCTTGCTGATCTCGAGACCTGGCTGCGCCCTTACCTCGGTGGCCTGCGCTCAGCGGCCGACCTCCAGCAGCTCGACCTTGCCGGGCTCCTCCTGAACCGCCTCGGCTGGCCCGAGCGCGCCGACCTCGACCGTCTCGCGCCCACGCACCTCGTCGTACCCAGCGGCTCCAACCGTCCCCTCGACTACACCGACCCGGAGGCGCCGGTGCTCGCGGTGCGCCTGCAAGAGGTATTCGGCCTGACTGAAACGCCGCGCCTCGCGGACGGGCGTGTGCCTGTCACGATGCATCTGCTCTCGCCCGCCCAGCGTCCGGTGCAAGTCACCCAGGACCTCGCCTCATTCTGGCGCGAGGGGTACTTCGATGTACGCAAGGACCTGCGGGGCCGCTACCCCAAGCACCATTGGCCCGAGGATCCGCTCACAGCCGAGCCCACCGCGCGCGCCAAGCGAAGGAAGCAGTAAGAGGCTTGGAGCTTTGAAAGCCATCGGTTCGCGACAGGGCACCAACCTGAAAGGATGACTGCGTCTCCGAAACCACCGAGGCCCCCTCGAAACGAAACCCATCTCCGGAAATCCTTACCGCCTCCGTGCCTAGCCTCGTTGGGCGCCACCCCGTATGCCGCTCTCCTACTGGGCCGATTCGATCGTTTCCTCGCAGCTAATCGCACGCGGCGTGGTCCTTGTGGATGGCATGCGCACCCCTTCCGTCCTCCCCCTGTTGCTAATGCGCCCGTTCGCTCTAGCCCTCGCGCTTTCGCTCGTTGCCTGGCCCGTCCTCGCCACCCCGGTGAATGAATTAGTCCCCGCGGTCGGCCCCTTCGACGCCGTCGCCGTGCCGTTCACGCCCGAGGGGCTTTCTGGCGCCACCGACGCACTCGCTGCGGATTACCTCCGGCCGGATGGGCGCCACCTCGGCGCGCTCCTCGCGACGGCCCCCTCGGCCACCTACGATCCCATCCAGGCCTTCGCAGTGTTCACCGAGGGGACGGCCGGAGCTCTGCATCCGGTCTTGCTGGACGGGCACCCCTTCGACCGCATCGAAGTGACCCGGGACGATGGCTCGGTGGTCTACGCCGTCGGCTTCACCGCGTACCGCGAGCGCGGCGTCTTCGTGGTCGATGGCCGCCATATGCCCACCTTACCTGAAGGCGCTGAGGCGTTTCACATCGTCACGTGGGCAGCCAGTGCCGAAGCGGCGGCCGGGCTAGCCGCGGCCTCGCTGGCCCGACTCGCCGCTTTCGAGCCCATCGCGTTCGTGCAGGAGGCTCTCGTCGCACCCGCTTCCCTGGCCGCTTCCACGGCAGCACCCAACCCGTTCGCCACTACGACAACGCTGCGCTTCGAACTGAGCGCCCCGGCGACGATGGATCTCGCGGTCTACGATCTCCTGGGACGGCGTGTCGCGCAGCTTGCCCGTGGTGCGTTCGAAGCTGGGCCACATGCGATTCCGTTCGAGGCTGCTGCGCTTGCCGCAGGCGTCTACGTCGTCCGATTCATGGTTGATGACCATCTAGCCACGCAGCGCATCACGCGCCGGTAGCGGCATATGGGAGGGTCACGCCGATTCGCGCTGCATGCGGCCGTCGGATCGCTCCTCCTCGCGGCCGCCCTCGCTATCCACCAGCAAGTCACTCTCCTTGTCCGAACAGAATACCTGAACGAGATCGCGCACGGCGTCGTAGAGCATCAGGATCATGGCGACGAGCGTGCCGCCGAGCAGCGCCGCACCGCTCATGATGCTGTAGTAGGCGATCACGTAGACGTGCTGCGCGACGCCGAGGTCTTCGCCGAACGGGATGGTGTGAGCCAGCAGCAACACCGTGGCGCCGATGAAGGCGATCACGTCGATCAGGGCGATCTGCCGGATCCGCTCGAAGTGTGCTGCCTTGAGGTCGCCGTCGATGTTGTTGGAGAGGCCGAGGAGGGTGAGCATGAGCGCCAGCGTGGTGGCACTCACCGTCATCACCGCTGAACATAGAAAGCGCGTGGTGGGCATGGTACTCTCGAGGAGCACCTTTGCTTTCCAGCCGCCGGCGACCCCGACGAGCAGCAGGATTGCCCCGATCACCAGCGCCGTCACGACGCCACCGATGATCGCGTTCTTGGTATCGACGTAGAGGAGGCGCTGCTCGGCGGTGGAGGAAGTCATAGGACACCGGGGCGAGGAGAAGAGGCGTCGGGTATGGTAGCAGCAACCGGCCCTGGCATGCCTGTTTCAGAGCAACGCTTAGGAGCCTCCTGAGCATTGCTCCGCGATCCGAGGGTTCTGCGAGCACAGGGTGACGACCTCGGCATCGGCAGCACGCTCCGGCTCGTTCGCCTACGTGCTGCCACATCAGCCGCAACGAGGCAAACGCAGGCTCGGTAGGGACACCCAGGGGTAGCGATCACCTGACGCCTCTGCATCATGCCTGCCCGGACCCCTCTCCTCGCCGCCAGCCTAGCTGGCCTTCTGCGTCTGCCCCAGCCGCGGCGACCGACTATACGGCTGCACTCGCCCGCGACTCCACGCTCGTCCAGGCGCTCTACAACCGTGCACGGGCCCACACGGTGCTCGACCAACCCGACTAGGCAGCCGCGGACTCCTCCGACTCCGGCAGTGCCCCCGCCTCTGAGGCCGCTCGCGTACTCAGCCCCCCGCACTCAGCGCGAAGACGTAGAATCCCATCGAGAGGGCCATGACGGCCAGGGCGATTCCGGCTAGTCGGCGCCCGCGCACGGCAGCCAGCACCGCGAGCACAACAGCGACGAGAAACAGCGGCAACGCGACCACGATGAGTCCGACAAAGCGACCGAGTACAAAAGCGACGCCGATGCAGAGCAGGGCCGCTACGAGCAGCGGCTGCGGATGGATAGGAGCATCTGTGGACATGGCAGCACAGGATTGAAGGGCTGGCCGGATCAGACCGATGCGAACAGCTCGGCTCCGGCCTGAACTGTCGCCTCGACCTCTTCAGGCGCCTTGGGGATGGGCGGACCGAGGAGGCGATACCCGTCGGCGGTGATGGCGATGTCGTCTTCGATGCGGATGCCGCCCACATCGCGCCACTGGTCGATGGCCTCATAGTCGAGAAAAGCGGTGTGCTGGCCCTCGGCGCGCCACTGATCCATGAGCGGCCCGATGAGGTAGCAACCCGGCTCGACGGTCATCACGTGGCCCGCTTCCAGGCGGCGGGCGAAGCGGAGGTAGGCGAGACCGAACTGCTCGGAGCGCTGAAACTCGCCGCCGTAGCCAACGCGGTCTTCGCCGAGCCCTTCGAGATCGTGCACGTCGAGGCCCATGGCGTGGCCGAGGCCGTGCGGTATGAACAGGGCATGGGCTCCAGCCGCCACGGCCTCTTCTGGATCGCCGGTCATCAGGCCGAGTGTCGTCAGCCCCTCGGCGATCACACGGCACGCCAACAGGTGCACCTCGCGGAAGGCCACGCCAGGGGCACACGCCGCGATGGCCTGCTCCTGCGCATCGAGGACGATCTGGTAGAGCGCGCGCTGCCGCTCCGAGAACCGCCCGCCGACCGGGCTCGTGCGCGTGATATCCGAGGCGTAGCGAGAACCCGGCGCATGCGCCCCCGCGTCGTGCAAGAGCAGATCGCCGTCCTGCAACACATAGTCCGTCGGGTGGTTGTGCAGGACCTCGCCCCGGCGACTCACGATGGCGGGGAAGCTGAGGTAGCCGCCGTGCGCCAGCGCGTAGCCCTCCATCGCGCCGGCGATCTTTTGCTCGGTGCGGCCGGGCTGCGCCATCTGCATGGCGAGGCGGTGCATCTCCCCGGCGAGCGCTACCGCCTTCTCGATCTCGGCCAGCTCCTCGTCGGTTTTGAGGAGACGCTGCGCAATCACCGCCTCGATGAGGACGCCCGAGGGTACGAGGGCACCCGGACGCACGCCGAGCAGGGTAGCGAGGCGTAGCGTCTGGTCCCCGCGGTAGGGCGGCAGCATGTGGATGGTGCGGCCGAGGGCCCGTGCGGCTCCGATCGCATCCGCCAGCGCCTCGGGCGGCGCCGTTTGCGTGATCCCGGCAGCAGCGGCCCGCTCAGAGAGTAGTTGGAGCGGCCCCTCCCAGATCACATCGGCCATCGTGGGGTCGTGACCATAGAGAATCGCCTCGCCGGTCTCGGCGTCCAGCGTCAGCGCGAGGCCGGGGGCGTCGAGGCCTGCGTAGTAGAGGAATGACCCGTCCTGCCGGAAGCGGTAGACGTTGGCCGGGTAGTTCATCGGCACGCTGTCGTTGCCGAGGAAGAGGATCAGGCCGTCGGGGATGGCCTCGGCGAGGGCGCGGCGGCGATTGGTGTAGGTCGTGGGGCTGAACATCGGAGCGGAGCAAAGCGGACAGACTCCGCAAGGTAGCGGCGGCGATGGATTTGCACGGCATGAGGCCGTACCGGACCTTGCGGCTGCTTCCCCCGTGTGTATTTGCTGTCTGCTCTAGTGGAGACGCGCCGTGCGCAGCGGGACGATGATGCACCCTAGCCCTCAGGAACCCACGGGATGGGCGGTGATCGCGAAGCGAACCGTGATTTCGTCGCCAATGGGGATACCGACGAGGCGTGGACGGCCGACCTGATGCGCCGTAAGCGAAACGGGGAACGAGCCCTCTGCTGTCAGCACCCCGTTACTCAGCGAGACATCGGCCATGACCTCGACGGGACGCGTGACGCCGTGTAAGGTGAGGTCGCCGCGCAACCGCCAGCGGCCTCGGCGGCGTCCTTGCTCTTCCTCCCACCGCTCGACGCGAACACTGCGCATGGCGACGGTAACGGCCGGGAAGCGCTCAACCTCGGTTACGTCGCGCATCTTCCGATCCCGCCTGCCATTGCCGCTGTCGAACGACGCCACCGGTGCCGCGATAGTGATCGCCGCCGTCGAAGGATCAACCGGATCGAAGGTCAGCGTGCCGGTAGGCTGGTCACTGGTGCCCGTCCACGAGTGAAGCACCGACGAGCCGGTATAGGACAGGGTGCTACGTGCCGGATCAACGCGGAGACTCAGCGATTGGGCAGCCCCAGCCGTTGTGGTGCACCCGAGCAGCAGCACGGCGAGGATAAAGCGAGACCACATACCAGATCGGATCACTACGGTGTGTCTGTATGCCGGGCTACTCTCGAAGGTCCACGAAAGCCGCCGGATGGTCACGTCCAGAGGCCGGATGGTTCCTTGCGCCCGATGGATGGAGGTGGACGCACGGTTCGGGAGGCCTGGCCTCTCGAACTCATCCGCGCCCCTTACCGTACGACTCCTGCTCCTCCCTTCACCCCTCTCGCATCATGGCCTCCTGGCTCACAACGTCCCCGAACGCCCTGCTGGCTGTTGTCCTGTCCACCCTCGGCATCTACGTAGCGCTGATCGTCCTGACGCGGCTGGCGGGCCTGCGGTCGTTCTCGAAGATATCCGGGTTCGACTTCGCGATGACGGTCGCCATCGGCTCCATCATCGCCTCGACTATCCTGACCCCAAGCCCGCCTCTGCTGCAGGCGGCCGTGGGGCTGGCCACCGTCTATGCGGTGCAATTCTCCGTGGGCTGGCTGCGGAAGCGCGCCTTCTGGTTCTCTCGACTTGTGGACAACGAGCCGCTGCTGCTCATGGCCGGCAGCGAAATGCTCCACGACAACCTCCGCGAGGCGCGCGTTACCGAGGCTGATCTGTGGGCCAAGCTTCGCGAAGCCAACGTGCTCGATCCCAAACAGGTGCGCGCCGTGGTGTTCGAGACGACCGGTGACATCTCCGTGCTACACGGCGAGGCCGAGGGAACGCTCCTGAACCCGCGCTTGCTGACGAGCGTGCGTGACCGCGAGCGCGTCACCGGAGGCGACGCCTAGCGCCCTGCCGTCAGCCTTCCCGGTGCGCAACGATCCAGTCGCGGATGATGGTTTCCAGCACAGCCATCGGCACCTCGCCGTGGGCGAGCACCTCGTCGTGGAAGGCCCGGAGGTCGAACCGGTCGCCGAGTGCGTCCTCGGCTTCGGCGCGGAGGCGGCGGATGGTCAGCTCCCCCATCTTGTAGCCGAGCGCCTGCCCCGGCCACGTGATGTAGCGGTCGATCTCGGTGGTGACCTCGTGGAGCGAGAGCGCGGTGTTGCTTGCTAGGTAGTCGATGGCTTCCTGGCGCGTCCAACCGAAGGCGTGCAGGCCCGTGTCCACGACGAGGCGGCAGGCGCGCCACATCTCGTAGGTGAGTTGCCCGAAGCGGCTGTAGGGGTCGGCGTAGAAGCCAACCTCGCCGCCGAGGCGCTCTGCATAGAGCGCCCAGCCCTCCTCGTAGGCCGTCAAGCCGATGTTCCGGCGGAAGCGCGGCAGATGATCGAGTTCCTGCGCGAGCGCGATCTGGAGGTGATGCCCCGGCACCGCCTCGTGGAAGGACAGCGCTTCCATCACATAGAGCGGGCGGCTCTCCAGCGCGTACGTGTTGACCCAGTAGGTCCCGGCTCCGTCGCCCTCGGCCGGACCGGGGATGTAGCGTCCCCCCGTGTAGTTCGGCGCGATCTCATCGGGCACGGGGGCGACCCCGTAGGGCCGACGTGGCAGTTTGCCGAAGAGCAGCGGCATCTGGCCGTCCATCCGCTTAGCGATCCACGAGGCGTAGCTGAGCAGTTCCTCGGGCGTCTCGGCGTAGAACTGCGGATCGCTGCGGAGCAAATCGAGAAAGTCGGCGAAGGAACCGTCGAAGCCGACTGCGGAGATGACCGCATCCATCTCCGCGCGAATGCGCGCGACCTCCTGCATGCCGAGTTCGTGCACGGCCTCCGGCGTCACGTCGAGCGTGGTGAAGTGGCGGACGAGGTGCTCGTAGTAGGCCCGCCCGTCGGGCATGGCGGAGGCGCCAAACGTGATGCGGGCGCCCGGCAGGTACTCGTCCCGGAAAAAGGTGGCGAGCGTCTCGTAGCCCGGCACGACGGCCTCGGCGATGGCGGCGCGGCCCTCGGCCTGCAACCGGGCCTGCTCGGCCGCAGGGATCGTCGCGGGCAACTCGGCGAGCGGTGTCCAGAAGACGCTCGCCTCGGGGGCGTCCGTCACGTAGGCAGCCGCAGAGCGGTCGAACCCGGCGATGGCCCCGGCGGGTTGGGTCCAGCCCGTGCGCAGCCCCTCGCGCATCAGGGCGATCTGTTCGGCGACATGCCCCGGCCACGACCGGAGGAGTGCGATGTACTGCTCGGCCTGCTCCACGGTGGTGATCGAAATCCGCCCTGGCGTCCACGCAAAGCTCGTGTGGAAGCCGCCCTCCGAGGTGATCGGGATGCGGTAGGCGCGGAAGTGGTACCCGGTGAGGCGGTCTTCCAGCAGCCGCTCGAACAGCACGGCGCTGATGGCGTCTTCGCCCGTGAGTTCGTCGGCGGGGATGGCACGGAGGCGATCCAGAAAGCCCTGCCATGCCATCGCCTCCTCCGCGAACGCCGCTTCGGTGGCGGGCGGGAGCACCGGGATGCGGCTGGCGGCACCGTCGTCGGGGCTGCCGAGGCCGCTCTGTTCGTCCTGGTAGGCGTCCCACGCCGAGAAGAGCTGGGCGAGGCGTCCGGCCGCGGCGTCCTGCGCTTGAAGCGGCGCCACGAGGAACAGGCCGAGCGAGAGCAGAAGCAGACGAGGCATCACGACGGGGTTAAACGACGGCCTCCCTGCCGAGACGTGCTCCGCAGGGAGGCCGAAAACGACCGGTTCGAAGATAGACGCTTAACCGTCCACCTCAATCGTGAAGGGCACCTGTACACCGGCCCAGCTCAGCACGACGGTACCGGAGGTGGCGTCCACGTCGTCGAACCAGAACGCCATCTGCTCCACGACAGGCGCCTCTTCAGACATCACGTCCACGCGCAGCGCGTCCTGCGACGCGTCGTAGTTGAACGCGCCCCACTGCTCGGCCACATTGTTGAAGATGATGGTCCAGCCGTCCTCAGTGGGGATGGTGAACAGGCCGTAGGTGCCCGCCGGAAGCGACTGACCCTCGATCTGCACGTCGTCCGAGACGTGGAAGACGGTGGCCTCGTTGGCACCGGTACGCCAGACTTCGCCGTAGGGCACGAGGGTACCATAGATCTCGCGGCCGCGCACGGCGGGCCGACCGTAGGAGATCATGACGTTGGTAGTGCCGATGGTCTGGCCCGCGTAGGCGTTGGGGCTAGGGCGCGCTTCGTCGTTGCCGCGCTGAGGCATGTCGCCATGCGGAGCCTCCTGCATGGCGGCGTCGGCGCTGTCGTCCATGCCGTTCTGCGCCTCGCTGGTGCAGGCGCTCAGGAGCACGACGGCGAACAGGGTAAACAGGGATGCGAAACGGTAGAGCATGGTGAGTGGGTGGCTTGGGAAGGGAGGGAATGCAGCCCAAACGCCCGCGGATGCGTCAGGTTCGTTTCAGCGACATAACGCCGGAGCTCCTGAGGAACTCCGGCGCTACGCCACCTGCGGCAGGATCGCAACTAGTTGCCGAGCGCGCGGAAGGTGTCGTCGATACGATCAGCAATCTCGTCGGCGTCGTCTTCGAGACGCGGGTCGAGCGGCGTGCCGTCCTCGGAGAAAAACCAGGCCCCAACATTGGCGAGGAGTGTGACCTTGATCGGCCCGCTGCCCTCCTCGATCACGAGCGGCGGCTGGAGTTCGATGCGCTGCTGAATGGATTCGCGCACCTTCAGTTCGAACGGCTCTCCGTCCACCGTCCCACGCACGATAACCGAATAGCGCTGGTTACCGCTCGGCCCGTCACGGAACTCGGGGTCCGGGATAGGCTCGGTGTCCTCCGGTTTGTGGATGACGAAGGTGATGCGCTTGTAGGCATCGGGCGGGATATTGGATACGGCCACGGAGGTCGACGACCCGTTGAGATCGAGTGTGACGGCAACCGCCTCGCTCTTGAAATCCAGCTCCTCGTCGTCGTCCACACGGGTGAACTTGATGGTCTTGAGGAGCAACTTGACCTCGTCCACCGTGACGAGCGCACCGCCGCGCGCACTGGTGGCTGTGCCTGCCATCGAGGCCGCGCTCGACCCGACGCGCATCTCCAGCGTGAGAGGTACGTCGCCGCCCTGGCT
>JABDIZ010000325.1 GCA_013003465.1 Rhodothermaceae bacterium | reverse complement strand
CTGCGGCCCTCTCCGCTTCGCCCTCGAGGCCGCCCACCTCGCCCTCGGCAGCGTTTTCGACGTCCATGCGAACCGCGTCCTTGAGTGGCTCGGCTCCGATGTCCTCGTCTGCTTCACCATCCGAAGGCACCGCAGAATCAGGCACTTCATCTGGTTCGGCCTCAAGGGCTTCCGGCTCGGTGGGCGGGATCGCCGCCTCATCCTCCAGGCTCACCGCTTCGGTCGCAGCCTCGGCTACGGCCGAGTCCATCGGGGCCTGGGAAGCCGCCGGTTGCGTCTGCAGCACGGCACGCAGGGCAGCCTCGTCGTAGGCCTCCGGGCCGTCTAAAGACGCGGCGAAGGCCTCGAAGCCTTTGGCCCGGAAGAAGCGCTGGAGGAGGGCTGTCGGCACGCCATCGTACTCGGGCGCGGCCCGGAGCAGAGTGAAGAGGGGATCGAGGAGCACCATCCAGTCGGTGGGGCCGAAGCTGCCGACCATCCGCTGGTCGATGCGCTGCAGGAGGCGGTCGAACTCGGCGCGCGTGATCTCGGCAAGGCCTTTCCGGTCGAGGTAGCCCTCAGCGATTTCGCGCAGGTAGGGGTATGCGGAGAACGCCGTCATCCGCGCCCGCACGGTGGCCGTGGGGAGCGGAGCAGAGGCGTCGTCGTAGACCCATGCGGTGAGGGTGGCGACGGGCTCGACCAAGTAGGCGAGGACCTGCTGGGTCGCCGTCTGGGCGGCCTCTTCCCATGCCTCGGCCGGAATCTGGGCAGCCGAGCGAATCGCGGCCTGCCAGGATGCCGCGGCCGTCTGCACGATCTCCGCCTCGGCGTCGAACCAGTCGGACTGAGGCAAGGCCGCCTCGGCCTCGAGGTGACGGTTGAGCAGACCGCTGAGGTAGTGCACGACGGGTAGCGGCAACCGATCAAGGGCCGAGCGGCGGTAGGCTTGGCCGGGGGGTAACGTCTGGAGCAGATGACGCGTGAGCGCGTCGGCGACAGCGTTGAGCATGGGTTGAGAGGGGAACGCGAGCGAGCCCTTCAAGCTACGGCGGTAGGTGCCGGCCCGCTATGGCGTCGGCGGATTGCGGGAACGGCCTGGCAACGCATCCCGGCAGCCTACTCCTGCGGGCTAGACGCCGCGAAGCTCGACGCTTACCTTATCGGACCGTTGCTGTGATGCCTCTCCATGCTCCCGAGCCGAGCGAGATGGTCATCGGCTTTTTCGTTTCGTTCTTCCCTCACGCCCGATGTCTTCTTTGCTACGGCCCTCACGGATGGGGCCGCTGTCTCTGGCCCTGCTGCTGGCCCTGCTTCCTCTTTCCACCGCCACGGCACAATCCGTCCCGCAAGCGCGCACCTGCGGGACTGCGGACCCCACCGATGCCGAAGCCCGAGCCAGCTTCGAGGCAGTACTCTCCTGGATGCAGGCCAACGATTTCGACCCACAGGCTCGGGGCGTCGACCCGGTCACCATTCCGGTCGCGTTTCACGTGGTAGCGGGTGGCCCGGCCATCACACAGGGCAACATCCCGGATCAGTGGATCACCGACCAGATGACGGTGCTGAATGATGCCTTTCTCCCGATGGGCTTTCAGTTCGCGCTGGCCTCTGTGGATCGGACGATCAATCCGGCGTGGTTTGGCAACCTCAGCTCCAGCAATGACTTCGCGATGAAGCAGGCGCTCAACCGCGATCCGTCTCGCTTCATGAACTTCTATTCGGCCCGCACGGCAGGGGGCCTACTCGGGTGGGCCACCTTCCCGCTAGCGGGCGTGGAGGACGACATCACACAGGGCGTCGTCGTCCTCGACACCTCGCTACCCGGCGGGCCTGCCTTTCCCTACAACGAGGGCGACACGGGCACGCACGAGGTGGGCCACTACGTGGGCCTCTTCCACACCTTCCAGGGCGGCTGCAGCGGCGGCGATACGGCGCCGGGCTGTGAGAGCGGCGGCGATCAGGTTTGCGACACGCCTGCCGAAGCCTCGTCTGCGTTCGGCTGCCCCAACGGACGGGACACGTGCCCGACGGGTGATGTCGACCCCATCACCAACTTCATGGACTACGTAGATGATGCGTGCATGATCGAGTTCACTGCGGGCCAGGCTACACGCGCGCAGGCGCTCATGTCGTCGTTCCGTCCGACCCTGATGACAGCCACCGGCGCCTTCGCGGGAATGGACCATCTGGTCTTCGACGGCGTGACCGTCGGCGAGGCGACTACCCAGACCGTCTACGTGGTCAACCTCGACGCGACCGAGCTTGAGATCACGAACATCGCAAGCGACAACGCAGCCTTTGCCGCGGATGCCGCGAGCGTGATGGTACCGGGCAACTCCTCCCTCGCCATCGAGGTCATGTTCACCCCGGACGCTGACGTGGTCTTCGCCGGCACCCTCACCCTCACGACTGCTGACGGCGACCTGACCGTCGCGCTCTCCGGCGAGGGCCTGACGGACTCGGCGGGCTCGATTGCCGAACCTGGCTTGCTGGCGGAAGCGGCCGCCGATGCCACCACCACCGCCACGCTCACGATTTCGAATGCCGGACTCGGCAACCTCTCCTACACCGTGGTGGGCACCGATGCCCCAGACACCGCGCCCTTCGCCTCAGCAACAGCGGTGCGCGCCGCCGCCGGGGGGCCCGATGCCTACGGCTATACCTGGGTAGACTCGGACGACCCGGATGGCCCCGCCTACGACTGGGTGGACATTTCGGGCACGGGGACGCAGCTCGTCCTCAGCGACGACGGCTCGCAGGACGTGGCACTTCCGTGGCGCTTTCCCTTCTACGGACAGTTGCAGCGCAGCATCCGCATCGTCTCGAACGGGATCGTGACCTTCGACTCGCTAGGCACCTCGGGCGCTAATTCGGCCATGGGCACCGCGGATGTGCTCGACCACCTCATCGCACCGTTCTGGTTTGACCTCGACCCATCGCAGGGCGGGGCCATCTACTATCAGGATATGGGCGACGGCCGCTTCGTGGTGACGTGGGATCAGGTTCCACCGTGGTCCCAGTCGGCGACAACGGACTTCTATACGGCGCAGGCCATCCTCTATGCCAACGGCACGATCGTCTTCCAGTACGGCGCCTCGCAAGGCCCCCTGAACATCGCCACGGTGGGCATCGAGAGCGAGGACGCGAGCGATGGGCTCCAGATGGCTTTCAACCAGGCCTACGTGACGGATGGCCTCGCGGTGCGCATCTCCGCGGGCACGCCGTGGATCACGACCGCTGCGCCGCCTAGCGGGGCCATCCCGGCCTCCACCGACGGCGACGTGACCTTCACATTCGATGCCACGGGCCTGTCTGCAGGCGTCTATCAGAGCCTCGTGCCCATCGTCACCAATGATCCAGCGCTCGGATCGCTGCGCCTCCACGCGGTCTTCGGGGTGGATGGTGCCCTGACGCCGCCGCCGCTCTACAGCCCAGCCTACCAAGCCGAGGACGTGCCGCGTACTGCCACGCTCGACTGGGCCGACATCGCATCGGCGCAGAGCTACGACGTGGAGGTGGCCGATGGCGACGACTTTTCGAACGTGCTCTTCAGCACGAACGTGACAGCTTCCGAGGCCATCTTCGATGGCGAGAGTGGCGTGCCCCCACAGAGCTACTTCTGGCGTGTCCGCACCGTCGATGGGACCGGGCCGAGCGCGTGGTCATTGCCGTTCGTCTACACGAGCATTACCACGGTGGCCAACGAGGACGAGGAACGGACACTGCCCGAGCAGTTCACGCTCGGCGCCGCCTACCCCAACCCGTTCCGCGACCGCGTCTCGCTGCCTCTCGCGCTCGATGAGCCGCAACGCGTCACCGTCCGCGCTTTTGATGTGACGGGCCGCGCCGTGGCCATCGTCATGGCCGATGAGGCCCTTGCCGCGGGCACGCACACGCTGACCTGGGACGCCACCGCGCTCCCAGCCGGTGTCTACCTGCTCCGCGTCGACTCGGCAGAGGGCGCCGCGACACAGCGCGTCGTACTCCTGCGCTAAGCACCATCGGGTTGATCGATCCCGAGCGGGGGCGCAGGCGATGACCCTGCGCTCCCGCTTTTTGTCTACCTCCATCCTGCTCTGCCATGGCTATTCCCTGGTACGAGGGCCCCGTGCCCACGGTCACCACCGAGCACATGCGCGAGGTGGACCGCGCGATGGAGGAAGATTTCGGGATCGCGCTGATCCAGATGATGGAGAACGCGGGACGCGCCCTCGCCCGTGTGGCCCGCGAGCATCTGTTGGATGGCGATGTTCGCGGGAAGGCCATTACGGTGCTGGCCGGAACGGGTGGCAACGGCGGTGGCGCGCTTGTGGCCGCGCGGCGGCTGCACGGCTGGGGCGCGAATGTCCGCGTCGTCACCACCAAACCCGCCGAGGCCTTCGAAGGCATACCGGCCCATCAGCTCGCCATTCTCCAGCAACTGCCCCTCTCGATCACCGACGGCCAGGCTTCCGACGGTCCAACCAATCTGATCCTCGACGGGCTCATCGGCTACAGCCTGTCCGGCGCACCGCGTGGCGTGGCGGCTGACCTGATCCGCTGGGCCAACGCACAGACCTCACCCGTGCTCGCGCTCGACGTGCCTTCGGGCCTCGACGCCACCACGGGCGAGGCGTACGATCCCTCGATCCGCGCTGCCACGACGCTCACGCTCGCGTTGCCCAAGCCTGCACTCACCGCCGCGACGGAGCAGGTCGGCGAGCTTTTTCTCGCAGACATCAGCGTCCCGCCGACGCTCTACTCGCGCCCGCCACTCGCCATGGAAATTGGACCGCTGTTCGCTGGCGATGATGTGATCCGCCTGCGATAAGGCGCACGCGAGCGCGCTGACCGGAGCCAGTAGCGTCCATGCTACTCACTTGGAGGCACAAGGGTGGCCGGGCTGCACTGCGCAAACTCGGTATTGGCCGAGCGCGCGAACTGGTACGACTGCGCGAACGCATCCAGAATGCGCCCGCACTGGTCTGCCCGCTCGCCCTCCATTCGAGAAAAGGAAGTGAGCGCGAAGGCACCGAAGCCCCACGGAAGTTGCTCAGGCGTAGTCCACACGGCCAGGCGCCACCTACCGCGTCACACAATGCTCCGCTACGCCTGCCCGCGCGCAGCTTCCTTCGCGGCTTCGCGGAGTTGCCCTCGCTCGACGGCGGCGGCGAGCCGGATGGACAGTTCGTAGAGCAGGAACAGCGGCAGCGCCATGATGAGCTGGCTCATCGGGTCGGGCGGCGTGAAGAACGCAGCCACGATCAGGATCACGATCATGGCATACTTGCGCCCCGTCCGCAGCACCTGCGGCGTGACGATGCCCAGCTTCGACAGGAAAAACACCACCACAGGCAGTTCGAAGAGGAAGCCCGCGCCGAATGACCACGTCAGCACCATCGAGAGGTACCTGGCGATATCGAACTCATTGATGATCTGCTCGGAGATGCTGAACTGCGCAAAGAACTGGAGCGCCAGCGGCGTGAGCACGAGGTAGCCGAACGAGACGCCGACCACGAAGAAGAACGTGGCGAAGACGGCCGAAAAGCGCAGCCCCTTCTTTTCGTCGGGGTAGAGGCCCGGCTCAACGAACTTCCAGAACTGGTAGATCACCAGCGGCGAGGCGATCAGGATGCCCGTCGCCAGCACCGTCCCGAAATAGGCGAAGAACTGCCCCGTGATGGTCCGGTTTTGCAGCACGATCTCGACCGCATCCAGCCGGAAGGCGCGGTACATGAAGAAGTCCGCACGCGTCGGCCCCATGAGGAGGGTATCCACCACCCACTCGGCGAAAACGAGGCAGACGGCCGAGGACACGACCACCACGGCGAGGGCCTTGATGAGGCGCCAGCGCAGTTCCTCCAGGTGGTCGATGAAGGGCATCTCGCCTTCCTGTGCCTGATGCGGGTGTGGCGCGCCGGCGCGCGGCCCGGTCGGGAGGCCTGGTGGCGGCGGACCCGTCGAAGCCCCATCGCCGGAGGAGGGCGACGGCATCCGAGTACGAGCGAGCTTGTCGCGGAGGGCACGGAGCATGAGCGGCGCAGCGCGCGGCTGCGGGCGAGACGCCGATAATCTACAGCGGCCTGAAAACGGAAGAAGGGCGCAGCGGGCTGCGTCCCTTCAACGAAATTCTGTAGGACGAGGACGCCGTCTACGGCGCGCTCGTGTTGCTGGAGTCGCCGGAGGGCTGTGCAGCGCGGGCGCTCTCGCGCAGGTTGAGCTCGAGCAGACTCTCAACCCAGAGGCCATCGCCTTCGAGGCGCGCGCGCCCACCGCTCCAGGTGAAGTTGAACAGCGTCAGCACGCCATCCACCTGGAAGCCATCGGAGCGAAGCAGCGCCGCGGCGCGTGCAGCGGAACGTCCGCTATTGAGGATGTCGTCCACGAGCGCGATGGGGCGGCTGCGGTCCAGCGGGCCTTCTACGAGGCGACGGCGGCCATAGGCCTTGCGGCGCTCCCGGATGAACCCACCCACGAACGGCGCGTCGGACTGCCCGGCGGCGAGCACAGCGCAAACCATCGGGAAGGCGCCGTAGCCGAACCCGGCGACCTGTTCCACACCCCGCGCGCGAAGCCGCTCGGCGAGCACCTCGCCGATCTCCGGAAAGATGGCGCCATCGAGCATCGGGGTCCGCGTGTCGAGGAGCCAGCCGATCGGCTGCCCGCGCGGGTCGGTGATGGGCTCGTCCTCGCGGCGCACGAGCGCGCGCTGGTAGAGCGCATGGCCCAGGCGCGTCAGCGCCGACTCGGGAACCGAACTGTAGTCGTTCGCCATGACAGGACGAGGCCGAAAAGGTGCGCGGCAGGATCAGATGGAAACACGGTCGGGGACAACCCCGAGCCCCCGGCATTCGTTCCGGCCGAAGCGGAAGCCCCCCAACATACGGCGCTTTGCCAAGCAAGTGACGTTCCGTCTCGGGCCTTTCCGGTGCCCTGGTCGCATTTTGTTGGCTCAGCCCGCAGCGAGGGCGTCGAGGCCGACATCCTCGGGCTGGTAGAGCGGGAAGGTCTCGCACAACGCGAAGACCTCGCGGCGGACGGTCTCGCGCGTCACGTCACTGTCGGGCTTGGCGAGCACGCGGTCCATCAGGCCGACGACCTCGCGGAATTCGTCGGGGCCGAAACCGCGCGTGGTCATGGCAGGCGACCCGAGACGGATGCCGCTGGTGACGAACGGGCTCTCGGTGTCGTAGGGCACCATGTTTTTGTTGACCGTGATCTCGGCCTCGCCGAGCAGTGCCTCGGCCTGCTTGCCAGTGAGGCCTTTGCTCCGCAGATCGATCAGGCAGAGGTGGTTATCCGTTCCGCCTGAGACGACATCATAGCCGCGCTCGATGAAGGCCTCGGCCATCGCCTGCGCGTTCTCAATCACGCGCTCCTGATAGGCTTTGAACGACGGCTGAAGCGCCTCGCCGAACGCCACGGCCTTCGCCGCGATGATGTGCATCAGCGGCCCGCCGATGACGCCCGGGAAGACGGCCGAGTCGAGTTGCTGCCCGGTGGTCTTGGGCTTGCCGCTTCGAAACGCGGCACCCGTCGGGCTCTCGACATCGTTGCCGACGAGGATCATGCCGCCGCGTGGCCCGCGCAGCGTCTTGTGCGTGGTCGTGGAGACGACATGGGCGTGGGGCAGTGGATCGTTGAGCAGGCCTGTGGCGATAAGCCCCGCCGTGTGCGCCATATCTACCCACAGGATGGCGCCGACCTCGTCGGCGATGCGGCGGAGGGCGCGGTAGTCGAAGTCGCGGCTGTAGGCGCTCGCCCCGACGGAGATCATTCGCGGCTGCACGGCCTGCGCCCGCTCACGGACGGTGTCGAGGTCGATGCGCCCGGCCATCGCGCCGTCTTTTTCGACGCCGTAGAAGTGCGCCTCGTACAGGAGGCCGGAGAAGTTGACCGGCGAGCCGTGCGTGAGGTGGCCGCCGTGGGCGAGGTCGAGCCCGAGCAGCCGGTCGCCGGGCTGCATGAAGGCGAGGTAGATGGCGTGGTTGGCTGTCGCTCCGGAGTGCGGCTGCACGTTGACCCAGTCGGCGCCGAAGAGCTGCTTGGCGCGGTCGCGGGCGAGGTCCTCGGCCTGGTCCACGAATTGGCAACCGCCGTAGTAGCGCTTGCCGGGCAGGCCTTCGGCGTACTTGTTGGTGAGCGGCGTGCCCATCGCCTGGAGGACGGCGGGCGAGACGAAGTTCTCGGAGGCGATCAGCTCGATGCCGTCGTTCTGCCGGTCGATCTCGCGGCGGATGGCGGCAAAGACCTCGGGGTCCTGTTGCTGGAGGGCGTGCATGGGGAAGCGGGTAGACGAGAAGCGTCCGGCAAGGTACGTCGCGCTCACCCTTCCGCCCTCGGCTAGCTCCCCATCATCCGTGGCTTCTCCATTTCGAAGAACTGCCCTCCGACGCCGAGGAATATCCACTCGCCCTCGTCATGGCGCGGCCCGTTGAAGTCGAGCGTGTAGAGGCTGAAGAGGCCGTAGTTTTTCCGCTCCACGGCGTTGTTGGCGAGCGCACCCACCACTTCGCTGGCCAGCGAACGAGCCGCCGTTCCACCGAGCGCTCCCGCGACATCCCCACCGAGTTCGGTCGCCGCCGTGCGCCCCGCATCACCGACCACATCGCGCGTGCGATCCCGAATGAACTGGGTAAAGTCGTCCTGGCCCGGGTTGAACAGGGCCAGGGTGCCTCCGACGATAGCAATGAGCAGGATGGAACGCATGGCCTTGGCGGATCGTCGTTCGTGATTCCGAGGTTTCGCAGGCAGGCCAGGCGGGTTAATCAGACCCTAACTACGTCATCAGGAGTCGACACGCCCGTAGGTCATTGCGTAGACGAGCAGGTTGACGCCCATCTGCAGGGCCCGCTCGCGCACTTCCGGTGGGTCGTTGTGCACTCCGGCGGCCTCCCATCCATCGGCGAGGTCGCTCTCGTAGGCGTAGAACGCGACGAGGCGGCCCTCATGGAACAACCCGAAGCCCTGCGCCGGGCGGCCATCGTGCTCGTGGATCTTGGGCAACCCGTTCGGAAAGTCGTAGTGGATGTGGTAGAGCGGGTGCGCGGCGGGCAGTTCGACGAACTCCTGCTCCGGGTAAACCTTCTGCATCTCGCGGCGGATGGACTCGTCGAGCCCATAGTCGTCGTTGATGAGGAGGAAGCCCCCCCCGTCGAGGTAGCGGCGCAGGCGCTCGGCCTCGCGTGCGGTGAAGAAGACGTTGCCGTGCCCGTTGAGGAAGAGCAGCGGGTACCGGAACAGGTTGTCGTTGGTCAGTTCGACGGTCGCGGGCTCGGGGTTGAGGTCGAGCAGCGTGTGCTGCCGTGCGTAGGCCACCAGGCCCGGCAGCGGATCGCCCGAATACCAGTCGCCGCCGCCGCCGTAGTGGACGCGGGCGATGGTGATCTCGTGGGCGTCCTGTGCCTGCACGGGCAGCACGAAGCCGACGAGGAGGAGAACGAGGAGAGCGAGACGCATGGCGTGCGTTAATTACGGCAGTTCTGCCCGATTCACAAGCCGTTTGCCGATTCGCCATGCCAACGCGCCGCCGCCTCGCCCTATTGCTCCTCCCGGCCCTCGCCCTGGCCTTCGTGTTGCTTCGGCCGGAAGTGCCCCCTGCTACCGATGCCGAGGGCAACCCGCTCGTCTCGACGTTCTCCATCGTCGCCTACGACGCCGAGACCGGTGAGTTGGGGGTAGCGGTGCAATCCAAGTTTCCGAACGTGCGGGCGGTGGTGCCGTGGCTGGAAGCGGGCGTCGGCGCCGTCGCCACGCAGAGCTTCGCCGAACTCGATTATGGGATCAAAGGGCTGGAGTTGATGCGCCACGGCGCGACGGCCGAGCAGGCCCTCCGCATCGTGCTGCAACACGACGACGACCGCGAGTCGCGGCAGGTGGGCATCGTGGACGCCCACGGCAACGCGGCGACGTGGACCGGCACAGAGGCCTTCGCGTGGCGCGGTGGACGCGTGGGACAGGAAATGGGCGAGTCGATGCCCGCCGACGCCGGTACGGTCGTGACGGGCTTTCACTACACGGCGCAGGGCAACATCCTCGTCTCGCAGGAAACGGTGGACGCGATGGCCGAGACGTTTGAGCAGACGACCGGCTCGCTGGCCGACCGGCTGCTCGCGGCCCTCCTCGCAGGCGGAGCGGCCGGAGGCGATAAGCGAGGCGAGCAGAGCGCCGCCCTCATCGTTGTACGCGAGGGTGCGGGCTACGACGGCGATGACCGCATCGTGGACATCTCGGTCTACGACCACGAGACGCCGCTGGCCGAACTGGCGCGGCTCTACACTCTCAACAACCTCTACTTCACGGACTCCCGCCCGGAAAACATGATTCCCGTCACGCCCGAGATCGCACGAGAGTTGCAAGAGATCTGGATCACGCGCGGCTTCTACGACGGCCCCGCCGATGGCGTGGTGGACGCCGAGTTCCAGCAGCTCCTGACCGACTACATGGGCTGGGAGAACTACGACCTCCGCATTGATGAAGTGGCCGACGTGAACCTCGCGGCAGACGAGACGCTGATGATCGACCACGAGGTGCTGGACGATATGCGCGCCGTCTTCCGCGAAGGCCGCTACCGCTAACCGTTTGTTCCTTCCTATTCCGCTCAACTACTGGTTAGGCGGCTTCCGTAGCTT
>JABDIZ010000322.1 GCA_013003465.1 Rhodothermaceae bacterium | reverse complement strand
CGGAAGGCGTGACCGCGCTGCCCGTCGATTTTCTGCGTCCTGAGCGCTTTATAAACGCCAGCACTCCAGAGGGGCACGCCTAGCTCGTCGCTGACGCCTAGCTCGTCGCTGGTTGCGGCGCGTACCGCGTGGCGAGCGCAGCGAACTCCTCCTCAAAGTTCTCAACCAGCGCCCACGGATCGGGGACGAGGGTTGTGTCGGCGGCCACGCCCACGAGCACGCGCCCGTTGAAGCTCAGGATGCTCAGGCCGAGCCCGATGTCGCCCGCCTGTGGCACCCAGAACATGAGGTCGCCGAGGGGCACATCGAGTAGGTGGAGCGGCTCCTGCGGGCCGGGCACGTTGGTCATCACCGCCGAGGCCTTTTGGCTGAAGAGCCACACCACAAAGCGGTGAAACCACTTGGGCGCCACACCGATGCTCTGCAGAATGCCGTACACGACGGCGGGCTGGCTCGACTGCTTCAGCTCGTCCATGCTGGCCTTGAGCTGGCGCACCCGCTCGACGGGGTCCCGAATCCCGATGGGCAGGGGCAGAAAGACCAACGCGAACGCGTTGCCGAGTTCGTGCGCGCGATCGAGCGGGCGCACATTGACGGGCACGGCGGCTCGGATCACCACGCCTTCGGTGGGTTGGCTGCGTTCGGTCAGGTAGCGGCCGAGCGCGCCCGAGGCGGCCGCGAGCAGCACGTCGTTGACCTTCGAGCCCGTGGCGTGGCCGATGGCCTTGATCGTGTCGAGGGCGATGGGTTTGGACCAGGCGGCGCGCTTCTCACGCGTGGCCTTGCCCTTGAAGAGCGTGTCCGAGTCGGGACTCATGGCGAGGAGCCCGCCGAGCGCTTTCGTGCCGCCGCCGAACTGCTTCGCCCGCGCGACGAGGTGGGAGGGGTCGGAGATGAGGTCCCACGTTTCGCCGAGCGCGTTTTTCGTTGTCCGCTTGACGCGTGCCGGAAGCGGGCGTTTCGGTTGTTTGCGGTCGCCGCTGATGGTAGCCGGGTCCCACAACTCGTCCGACATCGAGAGGAGCACATGCATCATCGCGATGCCGTCGCCGATGATGTGGTGCAGGCGGATGATGATGGCTGAGCCCTCGCCGTAGCGCTCGATGTGGTGGAACGTCCACGGCGGCTCATTGAACGAAAGCGGCGTACTCATCAGGTCGCTCACGGCCCGTTCGAGGGCGCGCTGATCGCCGGGGGCGGGCAGCGTGAACGGGATGACGCGGCGCTCGGCGTCGAAGGGATCTTCGAGGACCCAGTGCGGCGCCAGGCTCTTGGGATCGTCCACGCGCATGCGGAAGCGCTGGTAGACCGTCAGGCGCTCCTCAATGAGGCGCAGCAACGTCGCGCGGTCCATCGGCTTGGCCGTCATCATGACCCCCGTGATGGTCATGGGGTTGGCCGGGTTCTCCATCCGCAGCCAGGCGACATCGGCCGCAGTCATCTTTTTCGTAATCGGGGGCATGCGTGTGCTTCGCTAGAACTGCCCCCAAGCTACGACGGGTACATCATTCCTCTTGCACGGCGAGTTGCCCGCACGCCGCGTCGATGTCCTGCCCGCGGCTGCGGCGGACCGTCACGCGCACGCCCTCATCCACGAGCACCCGAATGAAACGGTTGAGCCGTGCCTCATCGGTGGAGGTGAAGCGGGTGCCCTCGACCGGGTTGTACATGATGAGGTTGACCTTGCTTGGTGCCCACCGCGCCACGGTGGCGAGGTTTTTTGCGTCGGCCGCGCTGTCGTTCATGTCGGCGAACATGCAGTACTCGTAGGTCACGCGCTTGCCAGTCGTTGCGTGGTAGTGCTGCACGGCATCCTTGAGCGCGGCGAGGTCGGTTTTCTCTGAGCGGTTGACTGGCATGATGGCGCTCCGCTGCGGGTCGGTGGGGGCATGGAGCGAGATGGCGAGGCCGAACGGGGCGTCGTCGTCGGCCAGCTGGCGGATGCGGCGGGCGAGGCCGACCGTCGAGACGGTGATGCGCTTGGGGCTGAGGTCGAAGCCGTCTCGGATGAACTGCGTGCTCTTGAACACATTGGCGTAGTTCTGCAGCGGCTCGCCCATGCCCATATACACGACGTTCGTGATGCCGCGGCCGAAGCGCTCGCGCGCCAGCGTGTCCATCGCACGGACTTGGTCGAGGATCTGCCCGGCGGTCAGGTTCTCATGGAAGCCCATCAGGCCTGTCGCGCAGAAGTGGCAGCCCATCGCACAACCGACCTGGCTGGAGACGCACACGGTCAAGCGCTTGGCCCGGTCGTCGTCGTCGAAATCGGGGATCAGCACCGCCTCGACGTGGCGACCCGAGGGCAGGCGAAAGAGGCTTTTGACAGTCTTGTCGGTGGCCGTCTGGCGCCGCACCTCCTCGATGGTGCCGAGGGTGGCGATCTTGGACAGCCGCTCGCGCAGTGCCTTGGGGAGCGTGGTCATCTCCTCAAACGTCGTTGCCCCCTTCTCTACGAGCCACGTGTAGAGTTGCCGTCCCCGAAACGCCGGTTCGCCCAGTGATTGGGCGAAGGCTTCCAGTTCCGCGCGGTCCATCGTCTTGAGGGCCGCTCGAGTGGTGGCGGTAGCGTCGAGAGAGGAGGTCATGCGCTGTCGAATGAGGAAGGAGAGGGCAAGGGTCCGCCTCCACGGGAAAATCGCTGAGCGGGCGAAGTAGAGGGGAGGACCTTTGCCTGCTCGTGTCTCACCGGCAGCCCTACCTTGCGTCCTCGTTTCTCTCCCGCATGCCTATGCTCTGGTCGATACGGCCCTTGCCTCTACTCCTTCTGGCAGGCCTCGTCGCGCTAGGCTCTGCGGCGGACGCGCAAGAATGCGAAGGAGGTGGTGACGTGGTCGCCGATCCGGTGGATGGCACCCTGTATCCGTGCGAGAACATCACGCTCCTCGGTCGTCTGCCGCTCGCCGATATGGGCGTGCCGACTAACCCTAGCACGAACCTGCCCTACCGCGGGAATGACATTTGGGGCTGGACCGACCCACAGGACGGACGGGAGTACGCCCTCGTGGGCAACAAGAGCGGGGTGTACTTCGTGGAGGTCAGCGAGACCGATGGGCTCCGCCCCCTCGGTGCCTTGCCCACAGAGACCGTCGCTACGACCTGGCGCGACATCAAGGTCTACCAGAACCACGCCTTCGCCGTGGCCGACGGCGCCGGGGAGCACGGCATGCAGGTCTTCGATCTGACCCGCCTGCGGGGCCTGGAGGCGGATCCGACTCGTGTCTATAGCGCTGACGCTGTTTATCGGGGAACGGTGAGCGAACCGGTGGCGAGTGCACACAACGTGGCGATCAACGAGGACACCGGATTCGCCTACATCGTAGGGGCCGGGTCGTGCGCCGGCGGCTTCCACATGGTGGACCTCCAGAATCCGCTCGCGCCGACCTTCGTCGGCTGCTTCGCGGCCGATGGCTACACGCACGATGTCCACTGCGTCACCTACGCCGGACCGGATGCCGACTACAGCGGACACGAAATCTGCGTGGGCTCAAACGACGATGTGACGGTCATTGTGGACGTGACCGACAAGGCGAATCCGCTGCTCATTTCGCGGGTGTTCTACCCCAATACGGGCTATGCGCACCAGGGCTGGTTCGGCCCACGCCATCGCTACTTCTACGCCGACGATGAGTCCGATGAACTGCAAGGTCTGGTAGCCAACACGCGGACGCTCCAGTTCGACTTTGCCGATCTCGACGCGCCCTTTCTCGCGAGTGAGTTCTTTCACGAGACGGAGGCCACCGACCACAACCTCTACGTCGACGGGGACTTCATCTACCTGGCGAACAACGCCTCTGGGCTGCGGATCATACAGATTCTAGGTATGGGGCCGACCGATGCACTGGCCGCCACGGCCTACCTCGACACCTACCCAGAAGGGGACGCTGCCGGATTCGAGGGCGCCTGGAGCAGCTATCCGTTCTTCGGCGAGGACAAAGTAGTCGTCAGCGACCGAACGCGGGGCCTCTTCGTCGTGCAAGGGCCGAATGGGACCCTCACAGCCAATGAACCGACGGGCCCGGTTGGAGCCTTTGTGCTGGACGTGCCTGCACCGAACCCGTTTCGATCCCAAACCCGCCTGACCTTGACGGCGGAGGCCACTCAGTACGTCCGCGTCGTGCTCTACGATGCACTCGGTCGGCAACTGGGTGTGCTGCACGAAGGAGCGGTGTCTGCGCAGGATCGCCTGATCCTGGACGTCGATGGGCGCGCGTTAGCGCCTGGTGTCTACCTCGTACGGGTCGAAGGCGAGCAGCGTGTCGCCTCGCAGCGGCTCGTCCGAGTGCGCTAGCTTGGTACTGGTTAGCGCATCGCGTAATCGAGCACCAGCAGGACGAAAAAGATCGGCAGGTAGAAGATTGAGCCCAGGAGCAGGCGTCGCGCGCGCGGATCGCTCGGCTCGGCCGCGAAGGAGAAGGCCGGGATCGTGAAGGCCATTCCGAGGGCGGCCATGCCGACGAAGTAGAGCCAGCCCGCCGCGCCGAGCGCGGTAGGGAGGAGGCCCACCACAAGCAAGAGAAGCGTCGCACCGAGCGCCATCCGGCTCGTTGAGTGCCCCGTCGGATCCACCGAGGGAAGCATGGCAAAGCCACCGCGGGCGTAGTCATCGCGCAGGCGCCACGCGAGGGCGTAGAAGTGCGGCAGTTGCCACAGGAACAGGATCGCGAACGCGACGCCGCCCACAGCGGTGA
>JABDIZ010000311.1 GCA_013003465.1 Rhodothermaceae bacterium | reverse complement strand
CGGTCGCCCCCTTCTCGGCCAGCAGGCCCAGGATGTCGAGCGCGGGCGACTCGCGCAGGTCGGCCACGTCGGGCTTGTAGGCCACGCCGAGCACGAGCACCGTGCTGCCCTTGAGGGCCTTGCCCTGCTCGTTCAGCGCATCCTGCACCTTGCGCACCCAGAACCGCGGCATGGCCGTATTCACCTCACTGGCCAGTTCGATGAACCGCGCCGTGTAGTCGAGCCCACGCAGCTTCCACGAGAGGTAGTGCGGATCCACCGGCAAACAGTGCCCGCCGAGCCCCGGCCCCGGCGTGAATCTCATGAACCCGAACGGCTTGGTCGCCGCCGCCTCGATCACCTCCCACACGTCGAGCCCGAGCGTGTCGCAGATGAGCAACAATTCATTCGCCAGCCCGATGTTGACCGCCCGAAAGGTGTTCTCGAAGATCTTCGTCAGCTCCGCTGCCTCGGGACTCGACACGGGCACGACGGTCTCCATCGCCGCCGCATAGAGCGCCGTCGCCACGTCCAGACAGGCTGGGGTAACACCACCGACAACCTTGGGCGTGTTCTGCGTCGTCCAGTCCGTCCGCCCCGGGTCGACGCGCTCAGGGGAGAAGGCGAGAAACACATCGTGCCCGACGGTCAGGCCACGCGCCTCGATGAGCGGGAGCAGCACCTCGCGCGTGGTCCCGGGATACGACGTGCTCTCCAGGATCACGAGCTGCCCTGGGCGCAACCGCTGCGTCACCTCCTCCGCCGCGCGGAGGATGAACGACATATCGGGGTCGCGCGTCTTGCGGAGCGGCGTCGGGACGCAGATCGAGATCGCGTCGCAGTCAGCCAGGGCGCCGAAGTCGGTCGTGGCGGCAAACCGCTTGGCGGCGCGGTGCGCGTGTACTACAGCTTCCGGTACGTCCTCAACGTGCGACTGCCCGGCGTTCAGCGCGTCCACGCGGGACGCATTGATGTCTACACCGGTCACTCGGAATCCCGCATCCGCGAAGACCATCGCTAGGGGCAACCCGACGTAGCCCAGCCCGACCACGCCGATCCGAGCCTCGCAGGCTTCGATGCGACGAAGGAGGGCCTCGCTATGGAGCGTATCGGTCACGATTCCGGGGCTCTCGGTACGGCGCGTCAGAACGTGGACGCCAAGCGTTCTACGGCGAGGGCGACGGCGGCGGTCGCACTCACGATGGTAAATGCGTCGCGCCAGCTAAACGTCCGTATTTCGCGCAGTTCGATCTCAACGACATCGCCATCACGGAGCAGCATGTAGGCGCCGTCGCCCTCGACCATCTCCTCCAGCGAGGCAGCGTAGGCCAGCACCCGGGCATCCCCGTCCCGGCGGTAGAGTTGCACATCGATCTCTCGGCGCGCGTTGTCGCGCAGCACCTGGAGTTGAGGCCCTCCTGAGAACGACACCAATTCCCCGAGGGTCGTGGCCTCGCCGACTTCATAGACCCCGGGAGCGCGGACACTACCCCAGATGTTCACCCGGATCGTCGCCTCGCCGGGCAACACGTGGAAGTAGTAGGCCGTCACGTTCGTCTGCCGGTCCTCAATCGCCCCGAAGCTGGGCTGCGCCGAAACGGCGGGCAGCAGATGAACGGTGGCGACGAGCGCGAGAAGAAGGGAGCGACGCATGCGGGGGACGAGCGATCGAATCATAGAGAGGATGAGGCGTCAAGCAGCCTTGCTGCCATCGTGGCCGTAGCCGTACATGCTGCCGTAGCGGTACTGGTACTTGTACTTGTAGCCGTAGGCCTTCGAGACGTCGAAGCCGTTGAGCACCGTCCCGATCAGCTCGGCACCAACCGAGTGGAGTTGCTCCACCGCATGATCGAGATCGTAGTCCTTCGTCGCACCTGCACTCGCCACGAGAACCGTGGCATCGCACTGGGTCGAGAGGAGCACAGCGTCTGTCGCCGCGAGCACGGGCGGTGCATCGAAGATGATCACATCGAACTCTTCACGGAACGTGGCGACCAGGTCGCGCATGGCCTTCGAGCCGAGCAGTTCCGACGGATTGGGCGCTTTCGCCCCGGCTGGGATCACGTAGAGGTCGTCCACGACGGTCCGGTAGACTTCTGGATTGAAGGGCTCGTCCTGGAAGAGCAGTTGCACGAGGCCCGGCTCGCGCGGCACGCCGAGCTTTTTGTGCACCGTCGGACGGCGCAGGTCGGCATCGATGAGGAGCACGCGCCGCCCGGCCTGGGCCATGACGATGGCGAGGTTGGCCGAGGTGACGCTCTTGCCCTCGCTCGGGCTACCCGAGGTGACGAGAATCGTCTCGACCATCACATCGGGCCGGCTGAACTGGATGCTCGTGCGGAGGGCGCGGTACGATTCGCTCGCGACCGCCATCGGGTTGAGCAGCGCCACGAGGTGCGTATCCAGCGATTGCCCGTCCACAGTAATGCGCTCGGCACCGTTGAAGTCTTCCTGGATCAACGCATCCATCTTCGGGATGGTACCAATGACGGGGAGGCCGCGATCACGGAGATCGTCGGGCCGGTGGATGCGGTGATCGAGGCGCGTCTTGAGAATGGCGAGGGTCACCCCAAGCCCGAGCCCGAGCAGGATGCCCAGCAGAATGTTGCGCTCGCGGTTCGGGCGGAACGGCGCGTGCGGGATTGAGGCGCCGCGTATGACCTCCGCATACCCCAGTTCACTCTGCTCGGCCACGCGCGCCTCCTGGTACTTCCCTTCGAGCGCCGTGTAGAGCCGCTCCGTGGATTGGCGGTCGCGCTGCAGCTGCGCCAGGTCAATGGACTGCCGAGGAATGGCTCTAAGCTCGCCCTCGTACTCGGCGATGCGGGCGTTGAGCACGTCGCGCTGTGCTTCGAGGCCACTCAGGGTGATCTTCTCCTCGGCCAGTTGCCGACGCAGGGTCGTGATGCGCTGCATGGCGGCGCTGTTTCCATCCACCCCCACCGGCACGGCCTCTTCGAGATACTCCTGCGTCAGGTCGGACACGCGGCCCCGAATCTGGGCGATCTCATCGCGCAGCGTCTGCACATCGTCCGGCACCTGATCGGCCGTACGGAAGTCCGGATTGCGCAGGTAGATCGTCTCCAGGCGACCGCTCAGTTCGGCAGCCCGCTCCTGCGCCAACTGGATCTCCCGCCCGGCGCCACTGGCGACAAACTCCGCGAGCCGCGGCTCGATCGCGCCCAGTTCGGTTTCAAGC
>JABDIZ010000304.1 GCA_013003465.1 Rhodothermaceae bacterium | reverse complement strand
ACCCAGGGCCCCCTGACGACCGATAACGGGCCCTTCCGTGAACAGGGATGAGGTCCGGGGTAGCATCCTGAGCAGGGCAGCGGCGCCCAATGCTCCTTATCCGCTCGCCATCCCCTTCTCCCGAGTTGGGTCGAATACGCGCATCAAAGCATGCCATCACTCTTAGTTGCTGTGTACGCGTCGATGCCGGGAGCAGCGGTCGGGATGGTGCGCACGAGCGACGGTTCTCCGGCGAGTACTGGCCTCGGTGTGAAGCGTGGCCCGGGGACCGTGCGGTTGACTCCGCCGGTTTGGTCGTCAGCCCGATCGTTGCTTGGGCGCCAGGCTCGGTCGACGCGTTCATCCTGGAGTCATCTTGCTTCGGGATGCTGGAGCCGTGCGCGTCGTGCCGGGCCGCGGTTGCCAGTTGAACTCCCTCCTCCGTAGTCGCGGCGCGGCGCGCTTTCTGGCGATCGGCCGGCCTAGCAGTGGGCAGAGCTCGAGCGCTCGCCCGGTGCGAAGTGCGAGCCACTCAGGGCCCTGGTCATGGGGCCCCGCAGCTCGACGCGGCGATGGTCCTTCGCGTCGGGTGCGCCGAGCACCTACAGCCGGCCGCCGTTGGTGCGTCGGCGCCGCCGCGCATGAGGCTCGCGGGGCCGCGCTCGTGTCTGGGCCGGCTCGAGGGCGTTGCCCCTGACCGCGAGCGGCCGGGCTGACGTCTTGAGGGAGGTCACGTCGCGGTGTGATCGGAGAGGTGAGGGCTGTCATCCCCTGTTCATCGCAGTTACGGAGCATCCCCGCCCAGACGCAGAAACGATCTCGTCGGGCCAGGCCCCGGCACTCAGCGGCGCTCGCCGGGGAGGAAGCATGAGCTACATCTGGAGCATCACGAGTTGGGCGCGATCGAGGCTAGCGGCTGCCATGATCGCCTCACTCATCGTCCTTCCCGTGCCGAAGGCCAACGCTCAGACGTGGTCGGCGCCCGCCTCCGCGGACCGTCAGGCGAATCCAAACGCCGAGGGGAGTCCCCGGCGGGCGGAGGAGCTCTATCGCGGCAACTGCCTTCCTTGTCACGGCTCCGTCGGCAAGGGCGATGGGCCCGCAGGTGCGTACTTGCAGCCCAAGGCGGCTGATCTCACGACGCCGGCCGTCCACGCGCAGAGCGATGGTGCGCTGCTCTGGAAGATCGGCAAGGGCCGTAGCCCGATGCCCGGGTTCGGAGGCGTTCTTGATGAGGACGAGCTCTGGCAGCTCGTGACGTACCTGCGAGGGTTGGCGACGGCGGAGGCCAAGGAGGCGATCCCCGCACAGGCCGTCGAACCGGCCCCCAGGACCTGGCC
>JABDIZ010000283.1 GCA_013003465.1 Rhodothermaceae bacterium | reverse complement strand
GCCCGTATGCGTCGCAGGGTCAGCACCGGACGGTCGGGCTCGCACTGCGGCTGGCCACGTTCCTCTACCTCAAAGACCGCCTCGACGAGACGCCGCTGCTCCTGCTCGACGATGTGTTCGGGACGCTCGACGCGCGACGCGCGGCGGTAGTGCTTGATCTGCTCCAGAGCGACGCAGTAGGCCAGAGCCTCATCACGGCCGCTCGGCTGGATCCGTTTAGCGATAGCATCGTCTTCAATACAGATGAACACCGTGCCTTTCCTATCATGGGAGACACCCTCGTAAGCGATGCCCACGATCCCCCCGCGGCTATCGCTGCATCCTGATTCCCCTCTCCCCTCATTTCACCGACTCCGCCATGCGGTACCTCCCCTCTCCTCGCGTCCTCCTCATCCTACTCTTTCTGCCGACCAGCGTGCTCGTGGGCTGCGGCACCACGACCAACTTGGTTACTGGCGAAACGCAGCGCGGCGCCTACACTTGGGCTGAAGAAGTCCAGATCGGCACCGAGGCTGACCAGCAGATCACGGCGCAGTATGGCCTCTACGATGATGCGGGGCTCACGGCCTATGTGGACCAACTCGGCCAGGCTGTCCTGGAGACCAGCGCTTACGGCGATCCCAATACCCCGGCGGAGGTTCGCAACACACCGTTCTACTTTCGCGTGCTCGACTCGCCCGTGGTCAATGCCTTCGCGCTACCGGGGGGCTACATCTACGTAACGCGCGGCCTGCTGGCGCACCTCGACAATGAAGCGCAGCTTGCCGTCGTCCTCGGCCATGAGATCGGCCATGTGCTCGCCCGTCATGCCTCGCGACGGGCGGCGAGCGCGCAGCTCGGCCAGTTCGGTCTGCTCGGCGCGGCCGTCCTTGGCGGCGTCCTTGGCGGCGGCGATGTGGCGCAGGGCATCCTCGACTACGGGAGCACGGGCGTTGGGCTGCTCTTCCTCAAGTACAGCCGCAACGATGAGCGCGAGGCAGACCGCGCAGGAGTGGCCTACGCCGAGTTCGCAGGCTACGACGCGGCTGAGGCGGCTCGCTTCTTTCGTTCGCTCCAGCGCATCGGCGAACAGGCAGGCGCCAGCGGCATCCCGAATTTCCTCTCGACGCACCCGAACCCGTCGGAGCGCGAGCAAACGATTCCAGAGTTGGCCGCGCAGTACGACACCGGCACGGCGGTGAACACGGCCCAACTGCTCGCCCAGTTGGAGGGCGTCGTCCTCGGCGATGACCCGCGCCAGGGCTACACGGAGGACGGGACGTTCTTCCATCCGGAACTGCGGTTCAAGTTCGATATCCCGAGCGGATGGCAGGTGCAGAACCAGCCCACGGCAGTCACCATGGGCGAACCCAATGGCAACGCTGTGCTCGAGTTCACGTTTGCCCAAGAGAACACACCCCAGGCTGCGGCCAACGCGTTCACTGGCCAAGAGGGCATCAACGTCAGCCAGCAAGGGAGCCTGACAATTAATGGCAACCGCGCCTACCGTGTCGCAGGCTCTGCGAACACGCAAAACGGGCAGGTCGGCTTCATCGCCACCTTCATCGCGTTCGGCGGCACCGTCTACCGCTTCATGGGGCTTACGGCCGCCAATGCACTCTCGACCTACAGCAACACGTTCGACAATGCGCAGCGGAGTTTCGCCCGCCTGACCGAGAGCCGCTACCTCAACCGCTCGCCCGTTCGCATCGATGTTGTGGAGGCCAACCGGAGCGCTACCTTCTCGTCCTTCCTGAGCGGACGGCCGTCGCCGCCTGGCCTGGATGAGAACGGGCTGGCGATTCTGAATCAGGTAGACCTGAACAGCCAGATCTCGTCGGGCGCTCCGCTGAAGCTCCCCGGCAATTGATCTATCCGGCGTTTCACGTGAAACGCCAACAGCGTTCCTGAACGCCAACGGGGGCGGATCCTGCGCAGGGGCCGCCCCGCTCTCATCTCCAGGGCATCGCTTAGAAAATGGATGTGCCCGTCTTGGTCGTCAGCAGTTCGAGGGCCATCGTGCCCGCCAGCGAATTCCCCTTCGGACCTAGGCCGGGCGACCATACCGCCGCGACGAATTCACCCGGCAGCACCGCCACGATCCCGCCACCGACCCCACTCTTGGCAGGCAAGCCCACGCGGTAGGCGAAGTCGCCCGCTTCGTCGTAGACGCCGCACGTGAGCATGACGGCGTTGAGGCGCTTGACCTGCCGGGGAGAGACGACTTGCTTGCCAGCAGGAGAGTGTCCACCCGTAGCGAGGAAGGTGAAGGCGTGGCACAACTCCGTGCAACTCATCGCGAGCGAGCACAGACGACAGTACGCCTCCATGACACGTTCGGGGTCTCCGTAGAGGGCGCCGAAGTACCTGAGGAAGTAAACGAGCGCGCGGTTACCGTGTCCCCCGGCGTATTCGGCTTCGGCCACAGCAGCATCGTACCCGAGGGTGTCGTCGGCCGCGGCCTGGCGGACGAAGGCGAGGAGGCGATCCTCCTCCAGGGGACTGGTGTGGAGCACGGCATCCATCACGACGAGGGCGCCCGCGTTAATCATTGGATTGCGCGGGATGCCATTCTCGGCTTCGAGCTGGACGAGCGAGTTGAAGGCGGTCCCAGAGGGCTCGCGCCCCACTCGTTTCCAGATCGCGTCCCCGTCAAGCTGCATGGCGAGCGCGAGACTGAGCACCTTGGCGATACTCTGGATGGAGAACGACTGCTCGGCATCCCCGACCGTGTATGTCTCACCGTCTACGGTGCGCAGCGCCATCCCGAAGCGATTCGGCGAGACGCGGGCGAGGGGTTCGATGTAGTCTGCGACCTGTCCTTGCGTCAGCAGCGGACGGCATTCCGCTTCGATCTCGGCGAGAATCTGGGCATAGTCCATAGGCAGGCGGATTCGGAGCATGTGGAGGCCGACGGTCGGCCCCTGCAAGATCCATGACGCGGCCCGAATGAGGCAATAGGCGCAACACGCATGCGGTTGGCCTGCAGCGCCGCCTTCTGCGACCGCGCTTGTCCTCAGCGCTGCCTTCTGCGAGCGAGAAGCCGGACATACCAAGTGTCGTGCTTGCGGACGAACCCTATCGGATCCCCCTCGCCTCTCGCATCGTGGCGCACCCCCCATGCTCGGTCCCCGTCTATCTCAACGTCGCGCAGGCTTTCCCCTTCGAAGAGGCTCGCCGAGACCGAGCCGCCCCCGCATCACCGCCGGAAGTGGCGCTCGACCTCGGCGGCGAACACGGGGAGGTCCGCGACAACTCGGAAGCCCCGATCCATCCGAGCCCTGTATTCTTTCGCCCACACCTGCACGTCCTCGCCGCTCTGCACAGCCACTCCCATCTGCGTGAGCGCGTCCTCTACAGAATCGAGGGGGTAACCTGCGTGCGCACAAACCTCCCTGAACGCCTCATCGACGTGGCCGTGGCTGACCACGGAGGTGAGCCCGTTCCGCAGGAGAGTCAGGAGGTCCTGCTGGTCGAGGGTTGCGTAGAAGGCGTTCCAATCGCCCCGGGCCATAGCGTCCTTCGCGCGCTCGAACGCCTCGCCCGGACTGGAGGGACCAGAAGTGGTTGGCATCGTGGAGTTCGAGTGGTTAGGGCGCAGAACGACTGGGCGTTCACTCGTCGAGGGCAATGCGGCGGTGGTGTGAGCGAAAGTAGATGCTGCGGCTGAGGCGAGCAAGGCGGTAAAGCCCGAGGTCGGTGTGCAACGCCGGGTTACACGGCCCTCCGCAGGGCTTCGTTGTGGATACGCGTGACCATGCCGTAGCCGACGATCCGACTACCTTCCTGGACCGTGAAGGTCATGCCCTCGAAGAGCCGCCCATGCTGGAGGTCCGGGGCGAGGAGCCGGAGCAGCGCCCGCCCCGTCTCGCCCGGGTGGAGGAGGTCGTCGTCGGGGTACTCGTGCTGAGCGTCGTTGAGCCCGTCGGAGCGGCCGAAATCGTGGCTGGGGCGGTAGCCGGAGAAGGCGGGGGAGCGGCGGCCACCTTCTTCGGTGGGGACCACCGAGACCGTCGCCTCGAAGTCGGGCGGCTTCGGTGGACGCTTATACGGCAGTGGCTTCATGGCACCAGGCCGTGTAACCAGTCAATATGCGGAATGAGTCCGCGTAGCACATGGAGCGACACCGGACTCATTCCGCATAGTCTATGCTCAACGTACACTACTTACCAGACTTCTTCACCTAGAAGCCCTTCGTTGAGGCGCACGTGCGCTGTTTCACAGCTCAGGTTCACAGCTCAGGTTCACAGCTCAGGAGGCCTTAGTGGAGACAAGTGAGGGCTGTTTCAAGACAAACGGGCACTGCTTCGAGGATCCTGCGCACCCGTTTGCGCTGCCACCCTCCGATGGAGGCCTTTCGTATGGATTATGGAGTCATTCTCCGGCCGGAGGAATCACCACCGCCTCGCCGCCTACGGCCATCTTGCCGTTCACGTAGGCGTAGAGCCGGATGCGGACGTGCTTGAACCGCTCCAGCTTCTCGGCCACCTTCACCTCAACCGTCACTTCCTCGCCCACGGGCACAGGGCGGAGGAATTTGGCCGAGAGCGAGACTGCCACCGAGCCGTGCCCCGGGAAATCGCGGCCGAGGACTTTGGAGGCGAGCCCCAGGATGTAGAGGCCGTGCGCCACGGGGCGGCCGAAATCGGTTTGGGCGGCGTACTCCGCATCCAGGTGAAGTGGGTTGTCGTCGCCGGTCACATCGGCAAAACCCTGGATATCGGCAGGGGTGATCACGCGGGTCCATTTGAAGCTATCGCCGACCTGGAGCGAGTCGTAGGTGTGCGCCATGCGGAACGGGAGGGAGGGTGAGCGGAGGCGCAAGATACCCGTTCAGGCGACAGCCTCCGGCAGCTCGTAGTCCAGAAAACGGGCACGGTCCTCCGGCGTCGGCAGGCGGCACGTCTCCTTCTTCCCGAACCAGCGGTAGCGGTTGACCGCAATGATGTCGTACACCACATCGCGCAGGGCCTCCGGAATGGCGATGAGCGCGTAGAGCACCGGCCACAGCCCATCCAGCCGCCGCGCGATGTGGAGCGCCGCCGTGGAGCGTACAAAACACCGGTCGCCCTCCACCAACACAATCGAGTCCACCTGTGCCGTATCGATGCCGCATTGGGCTGTCAGCGCCTGCCCGACATCGGACTGAAGCGGTGCGAAGCGAAAAACGGCCTCAGGATCGCGGTCCATGATGAACGTGACCGAGGCGCTGCACAGGTTGCACACCCCATCGAAGAGGATAACCGGATGCGCATGGAGGTCGAGATCGGGCGAGATCCTGTTATCTGCGGGCGAGGGCGCTTCCATCGGGAAACCGGAACGATGCAGAGTGGGGTAGGAGGTGCGCCTCTCTCTACCCCCGATCCTTCTTCAGGTTGCACCCGCTCACCCATGCTTGACGCCTCTCGCCCCGGCCGCCTCGGGGAGCTCGCCCGCCTCTTCTTCAAACTCGGCGTCATCGGCTTCGGCGGCCCCGCCGCCCACATTGCCATGATGGAAGACGAGGTCATTGAGCGGCGCGGCTGGATCGACCGCCAGCACTTCCTCGACCTGATCGGCGCCACGAACCTCATCCCCGGTCCCAACTCGACCGAGATGACGATGCACGTCGGCTATGCACGGGCCGGATGGCCCGGCCTGTTCGTGGCAGGCGGCTCGTTCATCTTCCCGGCGGCGCTCCTGACCGGCCTCTTCGCGTGGGCCTACGTCGAGTTCGGGACGCTCCCTGCCGTCGAGCCTTTCCTGCTAGGCATCAAACCGGCCGTAATGGCCGTGATCCTCGGCGCGCTGTGGCGCCTCGGCAAGAAGGCGGTCAAATCGGCGCTCCTGGCCGGACTCGGCGTGGCGGTGTCGGCGGCACTCCTGCTCGGCGTGAGCGAAGTCCCCGCGCTGCTGATCGGCGGGGTGGTGGGGATGCTCGTTCTGGTCCTGCTCGGCCATGACGGAACGAACGGCACGGCTGCGTCCCCCCAGGGACCCGCCCTCTCACCCAAGAAAGCCGGGCTACTCTTGCTGGCCCAACCGGCCGCGGCCGGGGCCACAGGCGTAGCAGGCGGCGTCTCGCTCTGGAAGCTCGGCCTCTTCTTCCTGAAGGTCGGCGCGGTGCTCTACGGGAGCGGCTACGTCCTGATCGCCTTCCTGGAGGGTGATCTCGTGGACGGCTACGGCTGGCTGACGCAGCAGCAGCTCCTCGACGCCATTGCCATCGGGCAGTTCACGCCTGGCCCCGTCCTGACGACGGCCACCTTCATCGGCTACGTGCTGGCGGGCGTGCCGGGCGCCATCGTCGCCACGCTCGCCATCTTCCTCCCATCGTTCATGTTCGTGGGCATTTTGCATCCCATCGTACCGCGCCTGCGGAAGTCGAGATGGACAGCCGCCTTCCTCGATGCCATCAATGTGAGCGCTGTTGCCCTGATGGCGGTCGTTACCCTGCAACTCGGGCGCAACGTGCTGATCAGTCCGCTGACGTGGGGCATCTTCCTCGTGGCGGCCGTACTCGCCCTACGCTACAAGGTCAACGCCGCGTGGCTCGTGCTGGGCGGCGCCGGCGTGGGCTGGCTTGGCTCGTGGGCGCTTGGCACGATCTGAACCGGCCCTATCCTGGGAATTGACCTGGATTCAACAGGGGCTTTACAGAGGCCGCGCTCTGCATCCACGGCGTTTCACGTGAAACGCCAGCTGTGGAAAGCGGTGGATTTGTGTGGATCTCCATCAGCACGGAGCGCTACGGCCCCTGAATCTGCCGATGTTGCGCAGCGTACGAGATGCCGCTCGTTTTTCTACTTCCGTGGATCGCCTCTTTCAGGCTCTTCTCCCGCTCCTGCGCTTCGCCGTGCGCCACCCCTCCGTGGTACTCGGGGCTGCGCTCGTGCTGACCGTCGTAGCAGGGTGGCAGGCCCGGACACTAGGGATCGATACGGACCTGGCAAACTTGCTCCCCTCCGACTACCCCAGTGTCCAGGCCATTGAGCGCCTCCGTGATGAGGTAGGCGCAGAAAGCACGACCGATGTTGGCATCGAGAGCCCCTCGCTCGAGGCAAACAAAGCCTTTGCCGAGGCGCTTATCCCACGCGCGATGGCGTTACGGCGCTCCGAAGTGGGAGAACCGTTTTTCACTCGGGTGGACTACCGCCGCGATCTCCGGTTCATCGAACAAAATGCGGCCTACTTCGCGACCTATGTGGAGCTCGATAGCCTGGAGCAGTTTGTCGAAGCGCAGGCTGCGGCCATCCGGCGCCTAGCGGATGGCGACTCTGCAGGCACGGCGATCCCGTCTGGTCCCACACCGGAGCAGATCCAGCAACGCCTCAACGCCGCTGGACTCCGCGAATACCCCATCAGCCCCGACTCTACGGTGCTGGGGCTTCGCTTCTACCCGGCAGGCTCTCAGACCAACGTGGGATTCATTGAGGCACTCTACCGCGACCTCGACAGCCTGATCGTGGCGATGGGCCCGTCGTCGTTCCATCCGCAAATGGAGGTGACAACTGCGGGACGCCTGCTACGACAGAGTGTGGAGATCCGCGCCATCTCGGATGATGTGCAGCAGTCGTTCGGCGCCGGGGTGAGCGCCGTACTGTTGGTGGTGCTGCTCTACTTCCTCTACAAAACCGCGCAGGCACGGGGCGGAAGCGTCCGCGGATTCTTGGGGGCGCTGGTCCGCTCGCCCGTACTCGTGCTGGTACTCGGCTTCCCGCTGCTGATGAGCCTTGTCTGGACCGGGGGCATGGCCGCCCTTGCGTTTGGAACCCTCAACCTGATGACCTCCACGCTCGGCCTCGTCCTCTTCGGGTTGGGGATCGACTATGGCGTGCACTTCTACGCACGCTACGCTGAGGAGCGCGGCGTCGGCCAGGCGGTTCAGGAAGCTGCCGAGACCACGTTTGTGAGCACAGGCCAGGCTATTGCCGTCTCCGCCATGACGACGGCAGCCGCGCTGTTCGTCCTGACACTAGCCGACTTCCGCGGCTTCAGCGAGTTCGGCTGGATCGGCGGTACGGGTATCGTGCTGGGCATGATGGCTATGCTGCTCGTCCTGCCTGCCTGCCTGAGCCTGGCCGAGCGCCTGCGCTTGCTGAACCTCGACGCGGCAGCGGCACCACCCTCCACAACTGCAACCTCTCCCCAGCGACGCATCCCCCTTGCACGCACCATTGTGGGGATGAGCCTGGGATGTTGCGTGATCGCCCTCATCCTCCTGCCGAAGGCGCGGTTCGAATACGATTTCGGCACGCTCGCACCGACCTATCCTTCGTACGAGGCCCGCGCGGAGCGCATCCGACCGGTCTTCGATACGGAAGGGCGGCTACGCAATCCGGCCTATTTGCTTCTGGACCATCCCGAAGAAATCCCAGCTGTGGTCAGTGCGCTACGCGAACAGGCCCGTCGCGATACGCTCATCTTGGCCGTGATGAGCCTTCAGGAGCGGTTTCCAACCGATTCGACGGGCGCAAGGCGCAAGCTTGACCGCCTCGCCAGCCTCCGCACCACACTGGACGATCCGTTCCTTCAACTCGACCCATCGGAGACTCTGGCCCAGCTCCGCGAAGCACTAACCATCACCGAGCCGATCCCGCTCGATAGCGTCCCGGACTTTCTCAAGCGACCGTTCACGACCAAGGCGGGCGAGGTGGGGAATTTCGTGCTCGTCTATCCAGCGGCGAGCCTCTCGGATGGACGCCGCTCGATGCGCTTCGCTCGCCTGATCGGCGAAGTGAAGACCTCAGATGGACAAACGTACCATGCGGCGTCCACCTCCATCGTCGCAGCTGACATGCTGCGGCTGATGCTCGGCGAAGCCCCGCGGATGGTCGGGATCACCGCATTGCTCATCATCGCACTGATGGGGCTGACGTTCCGGTCGGTCCGCTGGACCGTTCTCGCGTTGACGCCACTGGTGGTGGGATTGCTGTGGATGGTGGCACTGATGGAGGCCTTCGGCGTCGCGCTCACCTTCTACAACCTCGTAGTGCTGCCCGCCATTCTCGGCATTGGCAACGATGCGGGTGTGCATCTGATCCATCGCTACCGGGAGGAGGGGCCCGGCTCTATGCGCCTCGTCCTCCGCTCGACAGGTGAGCACGTGGGCGTGGGGGCGCTAACGACATTGATCGGCTTCGCAGGACTGCTGTTGTCGTTTCATCCTGGCCTGCGCTCCATCGGGCTGCTGGCCACACTTGGCATCGGGGCAACCATGGCGGCAGCACTTGTCTTTCTGCCTGCGCTCATCCAGGTCCTTGAGAACCAAGGGTGGCTTCCCGTGGATGCTGCAAGTCAGGCGCCGGTTTCGACCTCTACGAACGTCTCCCCGGCGTAGCGGTAGAATAGATCGAGCAACTCAGCGGATACGTCTTTTCTTTAGGACTTTGACTTCCAGTAGCCCCAATCCGACCGACGTACGTGATCCGCGCCGATACCGGTCAGCAACATGAGCGAGCGCGTCCAGCTGTGGAGCGTCTTCTTGAGCATGCCTTGCCGCAACCGCCGATGGTCCTGCTCATAGACCTTCAGCGCCTTCTGGTAGACGACGCGCCAGCCTGTTCGGCGCACCTTCCATAGCAGGTCACTATCCTCGTTTGCGCTAAGGGCAACGTCAAATCCCCCTGTGTCCTGAAAGGCTTGCCTGCGGATGATAATGTTGGAGCCCGAGCCGCCCGGTAGGTTGAAGACCGCAAGCAGTCCGATCCCCGCTGAGAAGAGGCGGTAGTACGTGGCGTACTCCCCATCCGCGCTGAGCTTGGCACCCTGCACGACGCCGACCTGCTCGCCGACCTCGAGCTGCCGCCATTCTTCGAAGTAGCTCGCACCGAACAGCATGTCGGCGTCGGTAAAGAGGAGCCAGGGGGTCTCTGCCCGGTCAGCGCCGAGTTGACGTGCTCGCGGGATATTGCCAGGGTCTTCCAGAACGAGTGTGTTGTCCGGACGAAATCGAGCAATGAGATCGCGGGTCTCATCCGTACTCGCATCAACGACGATGAGCCGGACCTCTGGGTCGAGGCTGCACAGGAACGCTACAATGTTGCGGACCTCATTCTTTGTGGGGACGATAACGGTGAGGTCTTCCAATCGCATGACGCGGTACGGGCTGCAGGCCGAAGAGCCAATGTACAGAGGGACTCGTCGGTAGCGGCGTAGGCATCGCGGCAACCGTGTCCCCTCCCAAGAGACCCGGGACAAATCCTGAGTACGTACGCGTGATCGAAAAGCGCCGGGCACGGAGGTGTGCCTAGGTCGTCGCCTACCGCTCGATCAGTGCCCGGGGTGTGAAGGACGCTCCGCAGAAGTGGCTAATTGCAGCGATTTCGCCCTCCACGCACATTGCCCTGACGTAGCTTCGCGCATGGCAACGGATTCGACAGGGCTTGTTGGGGCACTGAGCGCCTGGCGGGACCGCACGACAGCGCGGCTGCAGGAAGGGGCTCGTGGACCTGTTGTTCGCCTGTTGCGGAGTGCCGTCCTGCTCGGCATCATAGCGCTGCTCGTGGTCCAACTGACGCGGGTAGGGTGGGGGGCCATCCTCGTCGCTTTGCCTACGCATCCGGGCTTCTATGTTCTGCTCATTGGGATCTACCTGGCCCTGCCCATCACCGAGGTCTTCATTTACCGACCCCTGTGGCAGCACCGGGCTCGAGACCTGTTCCTAGCCTGCGCCCGAAAACGCGTGCTGAATGAGGAAGTGCTGGGCTACACGGGCGAAGTGTTTCTTTACCTCTGGACGACACGGCAGGGCATCGAGTCCAGTCGCGCCTTCCGCACAGTGCGCGATGTCAACATCCTCTCGTCAGCCGTTTCGTTCACGGTCGCTGGCATCTTGGTGGGAATTATGATTGCCTTAGGAGAACTCGACCTGAGCGGTTGGCTTGACGGGCAGGCGCTCTACATCGGAGCCGGGATCGTCGTGGCCGCCGGGATTATCCTGCTCGGCGTTCGCTTTCGGAGCTACGTCTTCGCCCTGCCGCTACGCGAGGCGTTCCGTGTGGGCGCACTGCATGGCGCGCGGCACCTCATCACGACACTGATGCTCGTGGCGATGTGGCACCTCGCTCAGCCGAGCATCAGCCTCGGGGTGTGGTTGAGCTTCGCCGCCATCCTCGTCGTGATCGAGCGGCTTCCTTTTCTGCCGAGCAAGGATCTTGTGTTCCTCGGCGCAAGCGTGGAACTGTCGAAGACGATGACGCTGGCGACAGCAGCGATGGCCGGGATGTTACTCGTGCAGAGCGCAGTCTTCAAAGCGCTCCACCTCGTCGTGTTCGCCGTCTCAGCGGTGGCGCTCCGAGAAGAACAAGACCCTAGCCAGCTAACGCCCGGGAACAAAGCAAAACCGGACTCGCTTTCCAAGGCAGATTTCGAATCGACTGTTCGGTTTTGACCGCGCGATTCGTATACATAACACTACGAATCAAGCACTTAAGCCCGGTCTGATTTGGCCGTTTTGGCCACAGACCCGCGAGAACGGAGGCCTGAGCCACTGATTTACGCCGCCGTCACCTGCGATGCGAGTGCCGCGCGGTAGACATCGAAGAGTGCATCAAAGGTGGCCTTCCAAGAGAAGCGCTCTTCCACGTGACAACGCGACGCTGCGCCCATCGCCTCCAGCTGGTTGGCGACGGCAAGGATGTTGGCAGCCATCGCCTCCGCATCGTCCACCGGCCCGAGCCGACCGATGCCCTCGTGGACGCGCTCGACCAAGGCGCCAGCCGCCACACCCACCACAGGCAGCCCGCACGCCTGCGCCTCCACGACCGAAAGGGCGAACGTCTCATGCGGCCCGGCGGTGAGATAGAGGTCGGCCGTCGCCATCAGACTGGCGAGCGCAAGTTTGTCCGTCTGGTAAGGCAGAACGACGAACGGCTCGCCGGAATCCGCGCGCGTTTCGAGATCGTCGCGGTAGGGTCCATTGCCCGCCATCACGAGCTTGGCAGGTCGCCGCGCATTGACCTGTGCCACCGCCTCCGTCATCGTGTAGATGCGTTTCTCTGAGTCCAGTCGCCCCCCGTAGAAGAGCATCAGCCCGTTCTCCGGAATGCCGAATTTAGTCCGGAGCTCGGGCTCAACTCGCTCCGGCGCGAACGTCTCCAGATCCACGCCCGGCACGATCACGTTTACATCTTCCACGCCGATGCGTGTGAGCCGCTCGGCCTGCGCGGGTGATGGGGCACATCGAATGTCGCACTGGTCGAAGACTCGCCGGATGTAGCGCTCCGCTGTTCGCTCTGCCTTCGCGCCGATCCAGTCCCCAACCGCTCCACGGACGGCGGGTCCTATATACGCCCCTGGTACGTCTGTGAAGTAGTACCCTGAGACGAGCGTACTGGGATGCTGCTCTCGGTACCGGAAGGCTGCCCAAGGCTCGAAATAGAGGCTGTTGAGCTCCGTCACGTCGGGCCGGGCCTCTGTTAAGGCTTCCACAATAGCGCCACGCCGAAGGAAAAACCGGTAGGGAGCTGCACCCGGAATGACCGGGCTTTTAATGCGCACGGTCACCCATCGTTCACCGCGTTCCACCGTGTCTTCCTCCCCAGGAATGACGAGTACGTGGGTGTCCTCCGTGTGGTCAAGGACATACCGCCGCTTGGCGTCGATATAGGTGCGAATGCCACCGCTGGTCGGCGTATAGGCGTGCGTGAGGTCACAGACAATCACAGTAGAGCGCTGCCAAAAGAAGACAAAGACATGGGGTCGGACCACCCGACCCTTGGAGAGGAACTGGCGCCTCCACTTACAGCGCAGCCGCGGGCTGGCCAGTAGGCACAGAGCGTGGCACAGCCAAGACTGGCTCTAGCACTGTTGTGGTGCCGAGTACCTCCGCATAATGGCGGCGGAGGCGGTCCATGATGGCTCCCCAGTCGTAGTTGTCGGCAGACTGGCGCGCAGCGGTTCCCATGCGCGCACGCTGGCAGTCATCTTGCACGAGGCTGGCAACAGCGTCGTAAAACGAAGCCGCATCGCGGGGCGGGCAGAGAAACCCGGTCACCCCATTCTTGACGAGGCTACGGCTACCGGGGGCATCAGCGCAGACGGTCGGGACGCCCGAAGCCATCGCTTCCAGCGTCACGTTGCCAAACGTTTCCGTCTCACTGGGAAAGAGGAATACATCCGAGGACGCATACGCGGTCGCGAGCGCTTCGCCCTCTAGATGACCGACAAAAACGGCGTTTGGCAGCCGCTGCTCCAGTTCCTCGCGCGCCGGTCCATCGCCTACCACGAGGCTGTGGTGAGCAATGCCGCGGTCCGTCAATTCCTCGATCACTTGAGCATACACGTCCAGGCCCTTCTCCCAGACGAGGCGGCTGACGAACGTGACAACCGGAATGTTGGGACGGAGTCCATAGGCCGTACGCCAGTCCTCGGAGCGGTGGACCGGACTGAAGCGTTCGCGCTCAATGCCCCGCGTCCAGAGGTGGATGGGCACCGTGATGCCGTGCTTGTACAGCACTTCTCCCACCGACTCGGACGGGACATACAACTGCGCGCACTGGTTGTAAAACCACCGTCCGAAGGCCCACAACGCCGATTCCAGTACACCCAGCCCGTAATACTTCAGGTAGGAGGTAAAGTGGGTGTGATAAGACGCCACGACGGGTACATCGTGTGCCTTTGCCCAGCGCAGAGCTTGAATCCCGAGGTAATCGGGCGTGGCAATATGAACCAGGTCGGGCGCGAAGGCCTCAAGCTGCCGCCGCAGCGAGTGGGGAAACCGAACCGAAAGACGGTACTCCGGGCGCCCAGGGGCCGAGATCGAGGGCACCGGCACGAACGTGCCCGCGTGCTCCATCGGCGGATCCTCTACGGTGGGGCCGAAGACCATCACCTGATCGCCAGACGCTTCCAGGTGGCGCACCAACCGGTTGAGCGTCAACGAGACGCCATCCTGAATGTGGTTGTAGTTCCCTGTGAACAGCGCGATCCGCCGCGGCCGAACCGCCAGCCCATCACCCGCGGCTAACCCGTCGCCAAAAGAGGACGGGTGGAGAGCGTCAACCTGCAAAGCAATCGACATGGGGCCGGGAGATGGCGAAGGTGCCGCTATGCGGCAAGATCCGCGCCTCCAAACGGGAAAGGCCTCTCCAAGTTCTGACTTAACCGATTGTTTACTCGGCCGCGTGCCACGTTTTCCGGGTCACTAACCCGCTACGTTAGAAGCACATCGCGCAGAAAACGGCCCGTATGGCTCTGCTCGACGGCCGCTAGGGCCTCAGGCGTCCCTTCGGCCACGATGAAGCCGCCGCGCCAGCCGCCTTCCGGCCCCAGATCCATCACGTAGTCCGCCGCCTTGATCACGTCGAGGTTGTGCTCGATCAGCACGACCGAGTGACCGGCCTCAATGAGCGCGTTGAACGCTTTGAGGAGCTTAGCGATGTCATCGAAATGGAGGCCGGTCGTGGGTTCGTCGAAGAGGTAGAGGGTATGGCCGCTGCTTTTCTTGCCGAGGATAGCGGCCAGCTTAACGCGTTGCGCCTCGCCGCCCGAGAGCGTATTGGACGGCTGCCCGAGCGTCAGGTACCCGAGCCCCACATCCTGAAGCACCTGGAGCTTCTTCGTGATGCGGTTCTGCCCGGCGAAGAAGTCCACGGCCTCCTCAATGGTTAGGGCGAGGATCTCGGCGACGTTCTTGCCTTTGTAACGGATCTCCAGCACGTCCTGCTTGAACCGGGCACCGTGACAAGCCTCGCATTCGAGGTAGAGATCAGCGAGAAACTGCATCTCGATCTGGACCACGCCCTCCCCCTGACAGACCTCGCAGCGGCCACCCGGCACGTTGAAGGAAAACGTTCCTGCCTTGTAGCCCCGCACCTTGGCCTGGTGTGTCGAAGCGAGCAGATCACGGACGGCGTCGAAGGCCTTGACGTAGGTGACCGGGTTCGAGCGCGGGCTCTTGCCAATCGGTGACTGATCCACCATTTCAACGGCTTCGATCAGTTCGGCGCCCTTCACGGCGTCGTGCGCGCCAACTTTGCCGTCGTATTCGCCGCCCTTGAGACGCCGGAGGGCGGCGTAAAGCGTGTCGTGCACAAGGGTCGATTTACCCGAACCCGAGACGCCTGTGACGACGGTGATCATGTCGAGCGGGAAGCGGGCGTCCACGCGCTTGAGGTTGTGCTCGCGCGCGTGCAGCACCTCGATCACGCGCTCCTCGTCCACGGGGCGGCGTTGCTCGGGCACCGGGATCTTCTTGCGGCCCGAGAGGTAGGCGCCTGTTAGCGAGTCGTCGTCCTTGAGCACCTCATCATAGGTCCCTTGGAAGATGACTTCGCCGCCGTGGATGCCCGATCCCGGCCCAATGTCGATGAGTTGGTCGGCACGCTGCATCATCTGCTCATCGTGCTCCACCACCAGCACCGTGTTGCCGATGTCGCGCAGCCCTTCGAGAATCGAGATCAGCCGGTCGTTGTCACGCGGGTGGAGGCCGATGGTCGGCTCGTCGAGAACATAGAGTGACCCCACAAGCGAAGAACCGAGGCTGGTGGCGAGGTTGATCCGCTGTGTCTCACCGCCGGAGAGCGTTTGGGCGAGTCGGTCGAGCGAGAGGTAGTCGAGCCCCACCTCCACGAGGTAGCCGAGGCGCTTGCGGATCTCTTCGAGCACACGCCCCGCTACGGCCAGTTGGTACTCCGTCAGGTCGAGGCCTTCGAAGAGTGCTTTTGCGTCCTGCGTAGTCAGTTCGGCGATCTCGCCGATGTGATACCACGCCATGCCGTCAGCATCTGGACCAAGCGCTGGGCCCTCGATTTTAACGTGGAGCGCGTCGGGGCGGAGCCGGTAGCCGTCGCATGTCGGGCAGGCCGTGTAGCCTCGGAAGCGAGCGGAATAGATGCGGTAGTGCATCTTGTAGGCCTTCGACTCCAGAAAGCGGAAGAAGCCGCGGACCCCTGCATAGTCGCCTTGGCCGTCCCAGACGCGCTTCTTGTGTTCCTCCGGCAGCCGAATCCACGGCGCATCAATGTCAATCTGCTCGCGCGCCGCCATGCGGATGAGGTCGCGCTGGTGTTTGCTCCACTGGTCCGTGCGGAACGGCGCCACGGCTCCCTGACGGATGGAGAGATCAGGATTGGGAATAACGAGGTCCTCATCGATCCCCGGGACACGGCCGAAGCCCTGGCAGACGGGGCACGCGCCAAGCGGCGAATTGAACGAGAAGAGCTGCGGCGTGGGCTCCTCGAATGTCATCCCGTCGCGCTCGAAGTGAGCGGAGAAGTCGAGACGCTGGAGGGGACCTTCCTTGGGCGCGGTGATGATGATCGCTCGCTCGCCTCCTTCTCGGAACGCCTGTTCCACCGAATCGGCGATGCGATTGGTCATGACCTCGTCATCGGGCCGCGTGACGAGGCGATCCACGAGCACAAGCAGCCGCTTGAGCGGCGTTTTGACTGCATCCGGCGGCGTCTCGTTCAGATCGATTACCTCGGCCTGCGCGCCCTTTGTGGCCTGCTTCTCCGTAGGTAGCGCGATGAGTCGATAAAACCCGCGCGCGAGGAGCGCCGCCACTTCTTCCGCCTTCTTGCGTCCCTTATGCTCGGGCACCGGAAAGGCGAGATAGAAGCGGGTCCCTGCTTCCAGCTCGGCCTGTACGTCATCCGCTACCGAGCGCGGCGAGTCCTTCGTGACGGGTTCGCCGGAAACAGGCGAAATCGTTGTGCCGACGCGCGCGAAAAGCAGGCGGAGATAATCGTAGAGTTCGGTTTGCGTAGCGACGGTGGAGCGGGGGTTGCGGGTGCCCGTCTGCTGCTCAATGGCAATCGCAGGGGCAAGGCCGGTGATGAGATCCACATCCGGCTTATCCATCCGCTCAAGGAACTGGCGCGCGTAGGCGCTCAAGCTCTCGACGTAACGGCGCTGCCCCTCGGCATAAACTGTGTCAAAGACAAGGCTTGACTTGCCGGAGCCCGACGGCCCAGTGACTACGACCAGCTTCTTCTTCGGGATCGTCAGGTTGAGGTTCTTGAGGTTATGCTGCCGCGCGCCCTTGATGACGAGGTCGCGCCCGGTGAAGCGCTGCGCGGTACCGTTCTTCGTCGCCTGCCCGTTGGTGTTGGTGGCCCGCTTTACCCGTTTGGTGGTCGCCATGGAAGGGGATTCGTCTGAAAAAGAAAGCCAACGCCTGGAGTCCGAAGAAGATGCGGGAGGGGCTGTGAAAGCGTCGTGGCAGAGGCCACTGGAGACGTGCCTCCGCAACGATTTGGCGAACTGCACGTAGGCACTAGGAACTTCGCCCGTTCGTTTGTACTCTATACCGTCCTGACGACTCTACACGCGCAGCCACCACCGCGCTCTTCTGCATCGACCCCTTGCGACTCCGTTTCCTCCTTCTGCTGGCAGGCCTGCTTATGGCCACACTGCCCGTCGCGGCGCAGCAAGCGGCGACGGGTACGCCCCAGGCACAACTCGTCGTGGGCGCGGATCAGATGCCGAACGGCTATCTGCTGGAGTCGGCGTATCCGAACCCGTTTAGTGCCACCGCGACCGTCGGGTTTGCCGTGACACGAGGCCAACGGGTGGAGGTGGCGCTCTACGACGCCTTAGGCCGCAAGGTGAGGACGTTGTTCAGCAGCACGGTTGAATCCGGCACGCGCTACGAGGCGGAGGTGGACGGCTCCGGGTTGCCGAGCGGCCTCTACCTCGTTCGCCTCCAGGGCGACACCTTTTCGACGACCCGCCGCGTGACGCTGCTCAAGTAGCCCGGCCCTCCTGAACGATTTTCTACGCCCCCGCTGGTTCATCCAGCGGGGGCGCGCGATTTTATGGTCCCGCGCATCAATTCGCCGACGACGGCCGTTCCCGGCCCATGACGTTTCTCAACCCGCTCGTCCTGCTCGGGCTCGCTGCCGCCGCGATCCCGCTCATCATCCACCTCTTCAACTTCCGCCGACCGAAGCGGGTGGATTTCTCGTCGCTCGCCTTCCTGCGCGAGTTGGAGAAGCGGACCATGCGCCGCGTGCGCATCAAGCAGTGGTTGCTGCTGCTGCTGCGGACGCTCGCCATCGCCTCTCTCGTGTTGGCGTTCGCTCGACCCACGCTCGTGAGCGCTTGGGAAGGCGTGTTCGGTGCGCGATCCTCGGCAGCGGTCGCCCTCGTCGTAGACAACTCGCTCTCGATGACGATGCGCGACGTGCAGGGTGCCTATCTGGATCAGGCGAAGGCGCTCGCCGCGGCGCTCGCCGATGCCTCTCAGCCGGGCGATGAATTGTTTCTCGTCCCCACAGCTCGCGATCCCGAAACCAGCCCAGCGGCCTTCACCACTGCCGCTCCGGCCCTCGATGCTATCGAAGGAATGCAGACTCGTTCCGGTGCGGAAACCGCCGCGGACGCCCTCGCCCGTGCTGCGAGCCTCTTAGAAGGCGCGCAGAACCCGATCCGTGAGGTCTTTCTGGTCTCCGACCTTCAGGCAACCACGTTCGTGGACTCTGCGGGTGCCACGTTGCCGGACGATGTGCGCCTGACGCTGATGCCCCTCGGCGCCCGCAACCACATCAATACGGCGGTAACTGACGTGCGCATCGAGAGTCGAATCATCGAGCCCGGTCGGCCGGTTCAGCTCACCGCGACGCTCGTCCGTTACGGCGAGGCCGCGGAGGGCTACACCGCCCAGGTGTTCGTCGAAGGCGGGGCGGTGGCGCAGACGGCCGTGGATCTGCCGGAGCGAACACCGACGACGGCCCGGTTCACCTTCACCCCGGCGCGGCGCGGCTGGTTGCGCGGCGAAATCCGCATCACCCCGGATGACGCCGAGTGGGACGATGTGCGCCACTTCGCGCTTTACATCCCGGAGGCCCAGCGCGTGCTCGTCGTGCGCGGCGCGAACGCGCGGGCCAATCTGGTCACCCTCGCCCTTGGCCTTGCCGCCGAACGCGGCACCCTCGACGTGACGCCCGCCGATGAAGGGTCGCTAGCGGCGGCAGGGGTTGAGAATTTTGACGCGGTCGTGCTCGTCGGTCCCTCTGAACTGTCGAGTGGCGCTGTGGCGCTATTGGAGCGTTTCGTAGACGGCGGGGGCGGTCTGCTCGTGTTCCCAGGCCGGACTCCAGAAGCTGCCAATCCGCTCCTGGTAGCCCTCGGTGGCGGCCGGATGGACGGCACGCTGGGTCGACTCGACGGCCCCTCGCTCGGCGGCTTTGGCGAGAGCGACCTCGAACATCCACTCTTTGAAGGCATCTTCGATGAGGCCGATGGGCGACCCCGGCTCGAAAGCCCGAAAATTGCCTTCGCGGCGCGTTATGCTCTGGGCGGCGGCGACGAAACGCCGCTGATACGCCTCGCAGGTGGAACACCGTTCCTCACCGAACTGCGCCACGGCGCAGGCATCGCCCTCATCTACACCGTCTCGCCCAATCCGCGTTGGAGCGACTTTCCCGTGCGCGGCCTCTTCGTGCCGCTGCTCTACCGCTCGGTCATCTACCTGGCCGCCGACGATCCCAGTGGCTCGGGCGCGCTAACCGCGGGAGAAGCCAGCACGCTGCGCGTCGAAGGCCTTGCAGGCACAGCACCGCTCCGCCTCGTGGCGCCCGATGGCGAGGAACTGATCCCAGCGCAGCGCACGGTCCCCGGTGGCCTGTTGCTCGACATGGACGAAACTATCACGGCACCGGGCGTCTATGATGTACTACAGGGCGAGACGCTGCTCCGCCGCGTGGCGGTCAACCTGCCCGCGCGCGAATCCGATCTCGCTACACTCGAGGTAGACGAGGCGCAAGCCCAATTGGAAGCGGCCACGGGCCAGCCCGTCCGTGTCCTCGACGCCACCGGCGGCGCCGGACTGGCAGCGGCCGAGCAACTGAAGATCGAGCGGGCAGGCGTGGAGTTGTGGAACATCTTCCTAGCCCTCGGCCTCGCCTTCCTCGTGACGGAGATGCTCGTGGCGATGCGGTGGAAGCCCGAACCCGTCACCGCTTAGGATCAGCCATCTTCACACACGCCTCGGCTTGATTTCACGTATGTTCCGGGTAGGTGGAGCAACCGGCCATACAAGCGCCCGTTGAAGCGGGTCCGTGTCGGCTGTCCGCCGCTGCGGTTTCCCTTGTCCCCCCAGACCGCTCCCTACCGCTTTTGCCTAACCGCACCGCCGCTCCTACCGCACGCCCCCAGGAAGTCGCCATTCTCGTCGGGGTCCAGACGCCGGACACGACCGAGGCCGACCTCCAGGACGGTCTCAATGAACTGGCGCTGCTCGCCGATACGGCGGGTGCTGTGGTGGCCGAGCAACTGACGCAGGCACTCCCGCGCATCACCTCGGCGACCTACATCGGCTCCGGCAAGGTTGAGGAGCTCAAGCAACTCGTGGACCGCCATGAGGCCGACCTCGTCATCTTCGACGACGACCTCTCGCCGATCCAGCAGCGCAACCTCGAGAAGACGCTCAAGGTCAAGCTGCTCGACCGCTCTGGCCTCATCCTCGACATCTTCGCGCGCAACGCGCGGACGGCAACGGCCCGCACGCAGGTCGAACTGGCGCAACTCGACTACCTCCGCAGCCGCCTGACGCGCGCCTGGACGCACCTCGAACGTCAGAAAGGCGGTATCGGGATGCGCGGACCGGGCGAGACTCAGATCGAGACCGACCGGCGGCTCATCGGCAAGCGGATCTCCGTGCTCACGGAGCAACTCGACCGCATCGACCGGCAGCGCACCACGCAGCGCAAGGGCCGCGACGAACTGACGCGCGTCTCGCTCGTCGGCTACACCAATGCGGGCAAGAGCACGCTCATGAACGCGCTCGCCGATACCGACGTGCTCGCCGAGAACCGCCTCTTCGCCACGCTCGACGCCACCACGCGGCAGGTCTACCTCGCGCCGAACAAGCCCGTGCTGCTCTCCGACACAGTCGGGTTCATTCGCAAGCTGCCCCACAAACTGATCGAGAGCTTCAAGTCCACCCTCGACGAGGTGCGCGAGGCCGATGTGCTGTTGCACGTCGTGGATGCAAGCCATCCACAGTTCGAAGATCACATCCGGGTCGTCCGCGAGACGCTGCAGGAACTCGGCGCCCTCGACAAACCGACGCTGATGGTCTTCAACAAGCTCGATGTGCTCGAGGAACGCGGCCTGATCGCAGCGCTACGCGCCGAGTACGAGCAGGCGGCCTTCGTCTCTGCGCTGCGCGGTATCGGCCTAGAGGGGCTCCGCATCCAACTGCTCGACCTGATCGAGAGCGACTACGTGGAGCGCACGGCGCTGCTGCCGATGGCCGAGGCCAAGAGCCGCGCCTACGTCCACCGCGTCGCGGAAGTGCTGGCCGAGGACACGCTGATGGCCGACGACTACGAGGATCGCGTCCCGGTCGTACGGCTGCGTTACCGTGCATCGGCCAAGAATGCACCGGAACTGGCCCGGATGCTGGAGCGCTTCGCCCACCTCACCCCGGTGGAGGCGCAGGGCGATGGCGCAAGCCGGCCGGCTGACTTGCCGAAGACGGAGCCGATTTCCCCTGCCGATGAGGAAAAATGACCCGTCATTCTGTCGCCCTGGCCCTGAATCGTCGGCACGACAGCGCGAATGGTTGCGAGCCGCTGCCCAGCGGTGTGACTTGGAACGCTGCTTGCGCGTTTATTTCCTGACGGCGATTTAGCTTCCGGCTGCCCACGTTATCCCATGATTGTCCAGACCCTTCTCAGCCCCACTGTCCCGGCCCTCTCGGTCGGCGACACTGTGGGCCAGGCGCTCCGCCGGATGACGGAGCACGGGGTGGATCATCTGCCCGTCGTGGGCGCGGAGAACCGGCTTGCCGGGCTCCTCAGCGTAGATCACCTGATCGCACAGCCGCTGGACACGATGCTCGTCAGCCTGACCAGCCCGGAGCCCCTCTACATCACACCCGACACGCATGTGTTCGACGCTGCCCGACTGATGCAGAAGCATCGCATGAGCGTCCTGCCGGTGGCATCCAATGAAGGGGATTACCTCGGCCTCGTTACACGGCCCACGCTCTTCGGGCAACTGGCTGCCATGCTCGCGACCGAAGAGCCGGGCGCCATCATCGTCCTCGAAGGCGAGGCACGCGACTTCTCGCTGGCGCAACTGGCGCACCTGATCGAGCAGAACGACGTCCGCATCCTCTCCGTCTCGACCGAAGACGAGTCGAGTGCGGGCCTCATCCGCACCACGCTCAAACTCAATGTGACCGATACAGCGCGCGTGCGGGCCGTCATGGAGCATCACGGCTACCGCGTCGTCGCCGTCTTCGACGAAGCGGATGCCGACCTGCAAGGCCGCGTCGAAGCGTTCATGCGGTACCTGGAAGTGTAACGTAGTGCGTATCGAGACGCTTCTCACGCAACACGCAGCAATCTCATGCTCGACGACCGGTACCCCTCGCCAGCCCTGCACGCGATGGCGCTCGTCGCCTCGTTGCGCGCGGCCGTGGGCGTGAGCAAGGCCATTGCCGCCCGACGGGCCGGACATGATGCCACGATGCAGGAGCCTGAGGCCCCAGTGCGTGCCTATTTGGGCGAGGCGTTGGAGCGGATCGGTAGCCTCACGCTAAGGCTGCGGCTGCGCACCGTAGCGGGCGAGCCCGACGACGAGCAGGCGGCCCTTGTACAAACCTTCGAAGACCGCCTCGCCCTGGCCGACCTCACCGAGGAGTTGCGCGTGGCCCATCAGAAGCTCCTCAGCCTCTACCCGGCCGTGCCCGAAGACCTCATCGAGGTCATCCGCGTCCAGCACCAGAAAACGCTCCGGCTGCTGGACGCGGATGACCTCGATGCTCATCTCGGCCGGTTCACCGAGCAGCTCGCAGCGGACCTCGATGCACTCCGCATAGCCCTCGCTGTAGCCCCCGGCCCGGAGCCCGCGCAGAGGCGGTGAAGCCGGCGCATCCGGCAACATCGCAGGGCCGTTGAGCGTTACAGAAATCCCTGCAAAAGCGGCCCGCATGTGGTAAATTTGCAGGATCTGGAGGGCCATCGTTTCCCGGCACCTCCGACGGGCCACGCCCGACCTCCTACCGACGGATTTCATGGCTGAAACGACCCCTCCGAACGCCCTCCCGACCAACGGACGGGCAGCTTCTGCCAATGGCGACTACAGCGCCTCCAACATTCAAGTCCTCGAAGGGCTCGAGGCCGTCCGCAAGCGCCCCGCCATGTACATCGGCGATGTCGGTGTGCGCGGCCTGCACCACCTCGTCTACGAGGTCGTGGACAACTCCATCGACGAAGCGCTCGCGGGCTACTGCGACCGCATTGAGGTGGTCATCCACGAGGACAACTCGATCTCTGTCCAGGACAACGGGCGCGGCATTCCGGTCGAGATGCACCCGAAGGAGGGGAAGCCTGCCGTCGAAGTCGTGATGACGGTGCTGCACGCGGGCGGTAAGTTCGACAAGGACACCTACAAGGTCTCGGGCGGCCTCCACGGCGTCGGCGTGAGCTGCGTCAACGGGCTCTCGGATCGGCTGGAGGTGACTGTCCGCCGCGACGGCAGCGTCTACACGATGGCCTTCGAGAAGGGCCAGACCGTCGAGCCGCTCACCCGCGTGCGCGACATGGCGGAGGGCGAGGAGACGGGCACAACCGTCCATTTCGTCCCTGACGACTCCATCTTCATCGAAACGGTCTACCGCTTCGACACCCTGGCCGACCGCATGCGGGAACTGGCGTTCCTCAACAAGGGCGTTACCATCTCGCTGGAGGACCGCCGCGAGGAGGACGAGAACCTCGCCCGCGAGGAATACCGTTCGGAAGGCGGCCTGAGCGAGTTCGTGGACTACCTGGATGAGGCGCGCACGCCCATCCACGAGGGCACAATCACCGTTGAGGACGAGGACGGCGAGGTGCCGGTCTCCCTCGCGATGCGCTACAACAGTGGCTACACCGAGAACGTCCTCTCGTTCGTCAACAACATCAACACGCACGAGGGTGGCACGCACGTCTCTGGCTTCCGCCGCGCCCTCACGCGTGTCCTCAAGGGCTACGCCGACAGCAGCGGCCTGCTCAAGAACGCGAAGGTGGATCTCACCGGGGACGACTTCCGCGAGGGCATCACGGCGGTCCTGAGCGTCAAGGTGCAGGAGCCGCAGTTCGAGGGGCAGACCAAGACCAAGCTGGGCAACGGCGAGGTACAGGGTGCCGTCGAGAGCCTCGTGGGGCAGAAGCTTGCGGAATGGCTCGACGACCACCCGAAGGAGTCGAAGGCCATCGTCCAGAAGGTGATTCTGAGCGCGCAGGCACGAACGGCTGCCCGTAAGGCCCGCGAGTTGGTGCAGCGGAAGTCCGCCTTCGGCGGCGGCGGCTTGCCGGGCAAGCTGGCCGACTGCGCCTCGAAAGACCCCGCCGAAAGCGAGCTCTACCTCGTCGAGGGCGACTCGGCCGGCGGCTCGGCCAAGCAAGCCCGAGACCGCCACTTCCAGGCCATTCTCCCACTACGCGGCAAAATCCTCAACGTCGAGAAGGCCCGCCTCGACAAGGTACTCGACAACGAGGAGATCAAGAACATCGTGACGGCGCTCGGGGTCGGCCTCGGCGCAACCCCCGAAGACTTCGATGCCGAGAAGGTGCGCTACCACAAGATCGTCCTCATGACAGACGCCGACGTGGACGGCGCGCACATCCGCACGCTGTTGCTCACGTTCATCTATCGCTACCTGCGGCCGCTGCTGGAGGCGGGCTACATCTATATCGCCCTCCCGCCGCTCTACCGGGCCAAGAAGGGCAACGAGGAGATCTACGCCTGGAACGACGCGCAGTTGGAAGCGGCCATCGCGCAGGTAGGTGGCGAGTCCGGGCGCGGCGTGGGCATCCAGCGCTACAAAGGCCTCGGCGAGATGAACCCCGAGCAGCTCTGGTCCACGACTATGGACCCCGACACGCGCATGCTTCAGCAAGTCACCATTGAGGACGCCGCGGCGGCCGACCGCACCTTCTCAACGCTCATGGGCGATGCCGTGGAGCCGCGCCGCAAGTTCATCGAGCGCAATGCCCGCTACGCGACGATCGACACCTGAGCGCGTGGCCCCCGATGTTTCCATCGTCGTCCCGGTCTACAACGAGGCTCAAAGCCTGCCTGAGCTAGCCACGCAGATCCGCCAGGCGATGGACGGCGCGGGTCGCTCGTTCGAGGTGTGGCTGGTAGACGATGGCTCCACGGATGATTCGTGGGTGGCCATCGAACGCCTCCATGCCGAGGAGGCGCGGTTCGCGGGCGTGCGCTTTCGGAAGAACTATGGCAAGAGCGCCGCGCTGGCCGCGGGATTCGCGCGGGCACAGGGCCGCTACGTCGCCACGCTCGACGCGGATTTGCAGGACGATCCCGCCGAGTTGCCCGCCATGCTTGATAAGCTAGAGGCGGGGGCTGACCTCGTCTCCGGCTGGAAGCGGAAACGCCACGATCCGATCACAAAGACGATCCCGAGCCGATTCTTCAACACCATCACGCGCTGGCTCTCGGGCATCCCGCTGCACGACTTCAACAGCGGCATCAAGGCCTACCGCTGCGAGGTCGTGAAGAGCGTCCGGGTCTACGGTGAGTTGCACCGCTACATCCCGCTGCTCGCCAAATGGGAAGGCTACACGCGCATCGAAGAGCAGGTGGTGGGACATCGGCCGCGGCAGTACGGGCAGACCAAGTTCGGCCTGGAGCGCTTCCTGCGCGGTGGTGTGGACCTCATTACCGTCACCTTCCTGACCCGCTTCGCCCGGCGGCCCATGCATTTCTTCGGTGGCTTCGGCACAGCGGCCTTTCTGCTTGGTTTGGGCATCCTGGCCTACCTCAGCTTCGTCAAGCTCTTCCTCGGCGAGCCCATCGGCAGCCGCCCGCTGCTGATTCTGGGTGCGGTGCTGCTCCTACTCGGTGCGCAGTCGTTCCTCGCTGGCCTGCTCGGCGAGATGATCGTGCGGCCCGAGATGGAAAACCCCGAACGCTACGATGTGAAAGCGACACTCACGCCGGAATCGGAGCGTATCGTCAGTCCTCCTCGGCCTGCTGCGCTTCCTCGATGAAGGCCTGGATAGCGGGCAGCGCCGTCAACCGTGAGCGGAAGAAGTTGTTGACGGTCACGAAGACGCGGTCGCGGGCGGCTTTGACATTGCGCTTCCACGTCTCGCTGCCCGGTCCGTCCGCCACTGTGCCACGTAGCTGGAGCAGCAACTTGACAATCTCCTCTTCGTCGGCCCCTTCGAGGGCGCCGATGACCTGGATCACGAGCCGGTCGGCCTGCGCGGCCACATCGTCCGGGTCCACGGTCGAGTCGGGCTTCATGGCCTGATTGAGCGTGTCGAGGAGCGCAGCCACGCCATAGAGCGCCGTAGCCGGTTCGTCGAAGAGCTCACGGAGGTAGACGGCCTCGGCGTGCTGCCCGGCGTAGCGGAAGAGGTTGTACATCCGTTTGGCCGCCTTGCCGTAGTTGGCCGGCTCCTTCAGGT
>JABDIZ010000223.1 GCA_013003465.1 Rhodothermaceae bacterium | reverse complement strand
CCCAGTGATCGTAGGCGTGCCGTCGGTCGGTGCGGTAGCCGGCCCGGTAGATGCCTGGATCGAGGGGGAGGGTGCCCTCGGCCGTGCGGTTCTTGAGCGACCCGCCCGCCCAGGTGGAGGGCGCGTCCGTGAGCGTCCAGAGCGTGTCGCGCGCCCCGAGGCGCATCACGAAGCCGGTGTCGCGCGCTTGGCCGTTCACCACCTCGCCCGTGCTCTGGACGCGGAGGATCGTGGGCGCCGTGACCTCAAAGAGGAAGTCGGACGTCTTGTTGTTGCGGACGGGGCCACTCTGCCAGACGAGTCCTTCGGGCACCCACAGGTTGTCTTCGGGGTCGCGCTCGTCCCAGGAAAGGCGACGCGCAGCCTCCTGATCCGCTAGATCAGCGACGGCGATACGAAACCGCCACCGCTCGGCGTCGCCGCGCCAGAGGCGCCCATCGGGGCTGAGGATGCTGCCGAGGCGCTCGAAAAACGAACCGCCTTCCGAACTCTCTGGGCGGATGAGGGGATCGCCGTGGGAGGTGAAGTAGGCATCGTAGACCCCCGGCTCCACCCGGAGCGTATCGGTGGCCGTCGCGAGCGTGCCGCGGCCCCGCTCCACGTTGCTCGGGTCCATCTGCCAGACGACCTTCCCACTATCGCGCTGCACGATCCAGGCCAGTGCCGCAAGCACGGAGTCGGTCTCAAAGGACCCGACCGCGTGAATTGCCAAGCGAACCGGCCGTTCTACCACGAAACCACGGTGCTCGACGTGTTCCAGGTCGATGGCCCGTCCAAAGGAAACCAGCGCATCTGACTCACCAGGACCATCGAGCGTCCGGATGACCGCGAAGAGGGCCACGCCGACCAGCACGAAGAGGAGCACGCGGGAAAAGAGAGTACGCACGGGCAAAGTGGCTGGACACGCAGGACAAGATCCTCCGCCTGTACGACAGGTTGGGCACGAGGTTGCCCTGCCGGGGCGACGATGCTTCGGTTGCCCAGTATATTGCGCTGTGGCGGCCCCTGGACCCTGGCACGGCGGGCGCCGTGCAACCTCGTTGCCCGTTGACCCGATAGGCAAGGCTCCCCAACCGGGCCGCTCTCTGCCCTGTGCCCTCCTCGCCTTCCCCGCTCGATCGCCTCCGCCCCGCCGTTCTGACGGGACGCCTGTGGTCTGCCGTGCTGTGGGGTACGGCGGCGCTGTTGTTCGCCGGGGTTACTCTGGGGCTCGGCGTGCTGACGGTCGTCGGGTCGCCGCCCTCTACGGCCTCGCGCATCGTGCTCAATGTGTCGGCGCTGGCCCTCGGCGTGCTGCTCTACGGCCTGCTCGGGCGCACCTTGCTGCGCCGCACCTCTGCCGATCCGGTGCGGGCACTCTGGCGACCGCTGCTGATCGCCCTCGGGCTGATGCTCGGGCTCTACGCCCTCCCGGTGCTGGTCGGCCCCGGCTTCATGAACCCGGGGACAGGGCTCCCCGAGAAGCTGAGCATGGCCACCGTGGCGGCGGGCGTCGCGCTTGTGAATACAGTCGTAGCGGCGCTGCTCCTGCTCTATCTGCGTGGCCTGGTGCTGTTCCGCCGGACGCGCACGACGCTACGCAACTGGAGGCTGATGCTCGGCGGCATGGTGGTGGCGTCCCTGTCCAGCGTGGCCTTGGCGCCTCACGAGGGCACCACCCTCGTAGGCTCTCTGTTCGCTGTGGGAGCCTTCTTCCTGTTGCTGCTGAACGTGTTCCGTCTGGGGTGGATCGCGTCCCTCTCGCTCCGCCGGAAGCTCATCACGGTGGCGTTCGCCGTGGGGCTCGTCGGCGTGCTGGTCTCGCTGCTCATTCGCCAGTTCACCGGCCCGGGGGCCGTGCAGGGCGCCTTCGACGGAATGCCCTACTTCTCGCTGTTCAGCCGCTCGCTCGGCGACCTGATCCTGTTCGCCTACGGCTTCGGCATCCTGTACGCGCTAGCGGCGGCGCTCTCGCTGCTCTTCCACCTCCCCACGACGCGAGCCTATGCGCAACGGACCGGCGAGATTCAGGCCTTCCGCACGCTTGCCGAGCTCTCCACGCAGGTGCTCGAACCGCAGCGCCTGGCCACGACCATCGCCGCGGCGCCGGTGGACGCTGGCCTCGCTGACGCAGCCTGGCTTGCCCTGATTGACCCGCGCAGTGGCTCGCTCGCCCCGCGCGTCGTCGCTGCAACTGGTGCTTCTGTCGACCAGGCCACGCGGGTCGCCGATGCGGCAGCCCTGACGGGCGATGCTGCCGAAGCCGAAGCGCCGCTCGTCCTCGGCGCCGCCGCCGCCGATCACCGCGTCCGCGCCCGCCCGGGCGATGGCCTCGGCAGCCTCGTCATCCTCCCACTCACCGCCGGAGGCCAGACCTACGGGGCCCTCTTCGCCAGCCGCGCCATCACCGATGGGTTTGAGGCGGACGACGTGGGGGCACTCGGCACGTTTGCGGGACAGGCCGCACTCGCCCTCTCGCACGCCGCGCTGTTCGTAGAAGCGCTCGAGAAAGAGCGCCTCGCCCGCGAACTGGCCCTGGCCCGCGAGGTGCAGCAGCGCCTCCTCCCGCAATCCCTCCCCGATGTCGATGGGGCGGAACTGGCCGCGGCGGAGCACTCGGCTTCGGAAGTCTGCGGCGACTACTACGACATCGTCGCGCTGGGCGAGGGCTGCTACGGCCTGCTCGTCGCCGATGTGGCGGGCAAGGGGGCCGCCGCCGCCTTTTACATGGCTGAACTGAAAGGCATCGTGCAGAGCACGGCGCGCCTCACCCGCTCGCCCGGCGAGTTTCTGGCGGGCGCCAACGAAGCACTGGCCGACTCGCTCGGGCGCAAGGCGTTCATCTCGGCCATCTACGGCGTCCTCGACACCCAGAATGCAACGTTCACCTTCGCCCGCGCCGGGCACTGCCCCGTGGTCATGGCGCGGCAAGATGGTGAACATTGGCTCCTCCGCGCCGACGGCCTCGGCCTCGGCCTGGACCATGGCCCTCTCTTCCGTCGGACGCTCCATGAGCAGGTCGTTCGCCTGGAACCGGGCGATGTGTTCGCCCTCTACACCGATGGCCTCGTGGAGGCTCGCAGCGAAGGCGGCCAGGAGTTCGGCTACGACCGTCTCACCGAGGTGATCTGCCGCCACCGCGCGGACTCCGCCGACGAGGTCTTGACGGCTATTCTGGCGGAGCAGCAAGGCTTCGCGGGCTCCATGGAGCACGAGGATGACACTACGGTGATCGTCCTCAAGTGGACCGGCCTCGCCCCCGATTCTTCCGACGACGCGCCTGAATCAACCTCCACCGCTTCATCCAACGGCGAAGCCCCGTTCATCATCCGCCCGGCCTTCGCCTGATTCCTCTGGTCTCCCACCCTCGTGAGCAACTTCTCCGTCTCCTTCCGCGAACGTTCCACCGATGGGCTCCCCGTCCACGTCCTCGACCTCACCGGCGAACTCGACGCGCACACGGCCGGAGAGTTCGAGGCGGCGCTGCAAAACTGCGTGGACGCCGGGCACACCCGCCTCGTGGTGCACGGCCGTGACCTTCAGTACATCTCCTCGGCGGGCCTGGGCGTGTTCATGGCCTTCGTCGAGTCCATCCGCGAGGCGGGCGGCGACATCAAAATTGCCGCGCTGCAACCGCGCGTCTTCAACGTGTTCGACTTGCTGGGCTTCCCGCTCCTCTTCCAGATTGTGGAGACGGAAGACGAGGCGGTCGAGCGGTTTGCTTCGGCGGAGTCCGCGTGATGGCCCGCTGCACGCACCATCTCACCATCCCCAGCCGGACGAGCCAGCTCGCCCGCGTACGCCGCTGCGTGATGGAGTGGGCTACCGAAGCGGGCCTGTCCGACGCCGACGCCCAGGCCCTCCAGATGGCCGTGGACGAGGCGTGCGCCAACGCTATCGAACACGCCTACGGGGGCCGCACGGACGGCCGCGTGGAAGTGGAGGCGATGATGAAGCGCGATGCTCTCGTGGTCACGGTGCGCCACAAGGGGGAACCGTTCGACCCGAAGCTGCACACGATCTCGGCGCTCACGACGATGCGCGACCAGCGGCGCATCCACGGCTACGGCCTCCACCTGATGCAGCGCCTCACCGACGACCTGCGCTTCCGGACGAAGGGGAAGACGAGCGAGGTCCGCCTCACCAAACGCCGCAACGGCAGCGCCTAGCTCAACAACTCAGTGAGTTGGAGCAGATCGCGGTCGATGTCTTTGCGGCGGCCCCAGGCATTGCGCAGCGGCGTCAGTTCCACGTCGCCGTGAACGAGGCCGACCATGACGCAGGTGTGCCCCTTGAGGAGGGCATCCACGGCCGCGCTGCCGAGGCGGCTGGCGAGCACGCGGTCCCGCGCGGTCGGCGAGCCGCCACGCTGTACGTGTCCCAGCACGGTCACGCGCAGATCGATGTCATCGAACGCGCCGTCCTGCCGGAGCGCCTCGGCGATGTGGTGCGCGCCACCCAGTTCGTCTCCCTCGGCCACCACGACGATGGACGAGCGGCTCTGGCTCGACATCAGCGAGAGAATGCGCTCCTTGATGGCGTCCACGTCCGTTAGCATCTCGGGCACCAGGACGAGTTCGGCGCCACCGCCGATGCCGCATTCGAGCGCAATGAACCCGGTGTCGCGTCCCATCACCTCGATCAGGAAGAGGCGGTTGTGCGCATCCGCCGTGTCGCGAATGCGGTCGATGCTCTCCAGCGCCGTGTTGAGCGCCGAATCGAAACCGATGGTCTCGTCGGTGCCGAAGAGGTCGTTGTCGATGGTGCCGGGACAGCCGACGACGGCGATGCCATGCTCGTCGTGGAGCCGCGTCGCGCCCTGAAACGTGCCGTCGCCGCCGATTCCGATGAGCGCGTCGATGCCTGCGGCGTTTAGCCGCTCGGCGGCCTGCGCCCGGCCCTCCTTCTGGCGAAACTCGGTGCTGCGCGCGCTCTTGAGGATCGTCCCGCCCTTCTGCAGGATGTTCGAGACCGACTGCCGGTCCATCTCCACGAAGTCGCCGTTGATCATCCCGGCGTAGCCGCGACGGATCCCGATGACCTCCAATCCTTCGGACAGGGCTCGGCGGACGGCGGCACGGATACAGGCGTTCATGCCCGGCGCATCGCCCCCGGAGGTGTAGACGCCGACGCGATTGAGTGTCATCATGGAGTTGGCGCGGCGGGGCGTGGATCCATCGGACGGGCGACGAGGATACCGATCTGCTGCGCGTTGCCCTGGATGTAGTCGGCGAGGTCGTCAGAGACCTTGACCTCGCCGGTGCTGGAGGCGTGCATGAAGCCCGTGCCACCCTCGGCGTCCCTGTAGACGAAGCCCGTGTGCGTCACATCGAGTCCATCGATGCTGGTGGCGGTAGCGATGAGGTCGCCGGGCTGGAGTTGGTCGTACACGGCCGTGATCTGGTCCTGCGGAATGTAGAACAGCGCGCGGTCGCGCGTCGTGGCTTCCATGTCTACGATGCAGGCGAAGGCGGAATCACTGACGAGGCGCGGATAGGCCTCGCGGTGCGTCGTCATGAAGTCGAGCGTCTTCTCGAACGGCACGCCACCGATGGCCGCCGTCACATCCTCCACGTGCCCGCGCTCATCGTTGTCGTGGATCCAGTCGGTGAAGTAGTGGAGGCGCGAGCAGTAGCCGTCGAGTTCGCCCTGGCGGTAGCGGAGGGCTTCGAGGTTCCCGACGTACGTGGCGAAGGCGTAGTCCTCTCGTGCGATGCCACGCGCGAGCGCTAGCACGTTCTCGACGTAGAGCACACAGTCGAACGCAGCGAGGTTAACGACGAGTTCTTCGCCGGGGGCCACATCGAGGAGACCATCCTGGTAGCGCGCGCCGAGCAGCTCGTAGCCAACCGCCTGCACGAGGTCGCCGAAGGGCTGCTCGTGCCAGGCCTCGGCGCGGGCGCGGTCCGTCACGCGGTCGAAGGCGGCAGCAGTTTCGGCGTCTACCTCGCTCGTATCGGCAACGGGGCGTACGGGCGTGCCGGACGCCTCCACCTCCGCAGGGGGTGCATCGCCCTGCCCGGCGCAGGCCACGAGGAGGACGAGGAGCAGGAGCGGCAGCAGACGAATCATGAGTAGCAGCGGAAGGCGGTACCGCGCGTAAACGCACGGCGCCCGAAAAATAGCCCGCGCCCGTCCAGTGCGCGGTTATTTCGCGGTCAATCTTCGGCCCGGTCGAGCGCGTGCCAGTCGCCGCAGCGGCGGAGGGCATCGGCGAGATGAACCTCATAGACGATGCGTGGGATCTCCACCACGCCGAAACGTGCGAGGTGCGGCGTCGCCATCTGCGTGTCTAGGAGGCCGTAGCGGCCCGCCCGCAAGCGCTCCACGAGATGCACGAGCGCCACCTTTGATGCGTCGCGTACATGATGGAACATGGACTCGCCGAAGAATGCGCCGCCGAGCGCGACGCCATAGAGTCCGCCGACCAGTTCATCATCCTGCCAGCACTCGACCGAGTGGGCGAAGCCACGCGCGTGCAGGTCTCCATAGGCTGAGATGAACTCGTCCGAGATCCAGGTCGTCTCGCGGCCCGGCGCAGGCGCCGCGCAGGCCCGCATCACCGCCTCGAACGCCTGATCCACCCGCACGGTGAACTGCCTCTGCCGCACCACCCGCTGCACCGACCTTGGCACGTGAAAGGCGTCGAGCGGCAGTACGGCCCGCGGGTCCGGCGCGTACCAGTACACGCGGTCCCCCTCGTCGGGATCGGCCATGGGGAAGAGCCCATGCCGGTAGGCATGGAGCAGCAGATCGGCGGTGAGGGGGGGGTCGGGCATGGGTCGGGAGGGGCCGTAAGGTGCGGCTTCGGCCCCCAACGCCGCAACCGACCCGTCGGTGCCCTGAACCCACGACAAGACCGGCGCTATCTTTTGTCCTCCGCTTACCCTTCTGCCCATGCTTCAGGTTCGCCTCGGCGACCAGGCCTTCGACCTCGACACGGCCGACGGGAACGTCACGCTCAACGGCCAGCCCGTCGATGTCCGCCTCGAACGTCTCAACCCCACCACGGTGCTGCTCGTCCTCGACGGGCAGCCGCATGTGCTCACCATCGAGCAAGGCAATGGCACAGCCACTGTCACACGTGGCGGGCAGCGCATGGACGTGGAGTTCAAGGACGAGACGGCGCTACTGCTCGAAGCGTTCGGCTTCGACGAGGCCGACGGTGCAGCCGAGCGTGAGGTACGCGCGCCGATGCCGGGCCTCGTGCTGCGCGTGCTCGTCGAACCGGGCGAAGCGGTCGAGGAGGGCCAGGGTCTCGTGGTGTTGGAGGCCATGAAGATGGAGAATGAGTTGCGTGCGCCCGCTGCCGGTACTATTGCTACGGTTCATGCCGAACCGGGTGCAGCCGTCGGCAAGAACGATCTGTTGATCGAGCTCGGATGAGCGAGCGGCTCACGCTCGTAACGGGCGCGACGGGCTTTCTGGGCGCCACGCTCGTGCAGCAGCTGGTGGACGCAGGCGAGGCCGTCCGCATCCTCCGCCGCTCCTCGTCGCTGCTCGACCTACTCGGTGACGCGGCGAACGCGATAGAGCACGCCCTCGGCGACGTGACCGACTTCGCGTCGGTGCGCGCGGCGATGGACGATATCACGCACGTCTATCATGCGGCCGCGTTCATTGGCTTCGGCGGAAAGAACGAGGCCGAGCGCTTGATGCAGGTCAACGTCGGCGGCACGGCGAACGTAGCCGATGCGGCGCGCGAGGCAGGCGTGGAGCGCCTCGTCCACGTCTCCAGCATCGCCGCGCTCGGGCGTACGCTCCACCCACAGGGCGTGATTGATGAGACCGCGGTGTGGCGCTCCTCGAAGGCGAACACGGCTTACGCCGTGAGCAAGCACCGCGCGGAGATGGAGGTGCAGCGCGCCATCGCCGAGGGCCTCGACGCCGTGCTCGTCAACCCGGCCCTCATCTTCGGCCCCGGCCGCTCCGGCGAGAACACCCTCGAGATCGCCGAGAAGCTGCGCGATGGCACCCTTCCAGCCTCTGCAAGTGGCGGTACTTGCGTGGTGGATGTGGCCGATGTCGCAGCCGGGATGCAGGCTGCGATGGCCTGGGGCACAACGGGTGAGCGCTACCTCCTCGGCGGCGAGAACCTGCCGTGGACGACCATCCTCAACACACTCGCCGACGCCCTCGGCGTCGCTCCCCCCCGCTATACACTGCCG
>JABDIZ010000221.1 GCA_013003465.1 Rhodothermaceae bacterium | reverse complement strand
GTCCTGTCGTGTTGCGGACCACCGACATCTCGTCCTCGAAGCCGGGATAGTCCAGCCAGAGGTTGAGCATGAAGCGGTCGAGCTGTGCCTCGGGAAGGGGGTAGGTGCCCTCCTGCTCGATGGGGTTCTGCGTAGCAAGGACGAAGAACGGATCGCCGAGGTCGTAGGTCTGCCCCGCAGCCGTGACGCGGTGCTCCTGCATAGCCTCCAGCAGCGCGGCCTGCGTCTTGGGCGGTGTCCGGTTGACCTCATCGGCGAGGATGACGTTGGCGAAGAGCGGCCCCTTCACGAAACGAAAGACGCGGCGCCCCGTGTCGCGGTCCTCTTCGATGATCTCCGTGCCCGTGATGTCGCCGGGCATCAGGTCGGGCGTGAACTGAATGCGGGAGAAGTCGAGATGGATGGCGTCGGCGAGCGTCTTGATGAGCAGCGTCTTGGCGAGGCCGGGCACGCCTACGAGGAGCGCGTGGCCACGCGCGAGCAGTGCCACCACGAGGCCCTCCACGATGTCCTCCTGCCCCACGATCACCTTGCCGATCTCGCGGCGCAGCCGCCCATACGCCTCGTGGAGTTGATCGACGGCAGCGGGATCGGTGGCGGCAGGGAGGGACATGGAGGAATCCGTGTAGCAGAAGGTGAGACGGGCGGTAGGGCGGGAGCGCGCTAGGCGTCGAGGGGGACGTAGCGATCCGTCTTGATCTCGACGTAGACCGTGCGGCGTAGATCGCGGAGCCAGTCCTGCAAGACCTCGACCTGCTTGTCGCGGAGGGCGTACTGGCTCAGGAGCGCATAGTCCGTTTCCAGGCTCATGCGGTGCGGCTCTTGGCGGCGCTGCAACAACACGACGTGCCACGCTCGCGAGCCATCGGCCAGTTGCACTTCAGCGGGCTGGCTGACTTCGCCCACCTCTAGCGTGTCGAGGGTGGCCTGCCACAGAGGCCCGAGCGCCTGCGTCTGGAGATCCCGCTCGCGCGAGCGAGGGTCCGAGAGGTAACCGCCCTGGGCCGCCGTAAAGGGATCGTCGGAGTTGTTCTTGGCGATGCGCTCGAACGGGATGCCCATCGTCACCACAGAGTCGCGCAAGACCTGCAACTCTGCGATGGCGGCGGCGGGGTCCACAGCGGAATCGTCCACCTGGATGAGGATGTGGTTGAACGAGATCACGTCGCCCCGGCGCTCGTTGAGGCGCATGAAGTGGAAGCCGAAAGGCGTCTCGAACACCTGCGAGAGCGCGCCCGGCTCCAGGGTCGTGGCGACGAGCCCGAACTCGGGGACCAACTCCGCCACGTTGGTGTTGTCGTAGCGGCCGCCGCGTGTGGCGGAGCCGCGGTCGTCGGTATGGCGCGAGGCCAGTTCTTCGATGGTGGCCTGTTCGGCCAGCACGGAGTCGCGGAGGGCCTCGGCCATCGCGCGAGCGTCCTCACGAGCGGCCTCGTCGGGCTCGGGGATCTTGACGATATGCGCCACACGCACCAACTCTGGTACGTCGGGGATCTCACTGTCGGGGATCTGCGCGAACCATGACCGGACCTCGTTGGGTGTGACGGTCACACTATTGAGTCGGCGCCCCTGGTACTGCTGCGCGAGGATCTGCTGGCGCACGTTGCTGCGGAAGAGCACCTTGATCTCATCGATCGTTTTGCCGTAATAGGCTGTGAGTTGCTCCTCGCCGCCCGCCTGTTGGACGAGTTGCGCGATCCGCGCATCGAGTTGCTGGTTGACCTGCTCGTCGGTGACATTGATGGTCGTGTCGCGCTCGGCTCGGGCGACGAGCACCTTCTGGCCGATCAAATCGTCGAGCACGCGGCTCCAGAGTTCCGGGGTGATGGCTTCGCCTTGCGTCGATGCGAAGGCGAGGGCATCCACCTCGGAGGCCAGGATGGGCTCCGAGCCGACCACCGCCACGATTTCATCGAGGGTGGTGCCAGGTTCAATCTGAGCTGTCGCGAGGGGGGCCTGGAGGAGGGCGCCCAGCGCGAGGATGCAGCACAGCGTGCGAAGAAAACGACTAAGCATGGATAAGCAGGAATGCGGAAAAAGGGCTCAGCGGACGATCAGGCGGCCCTCCGCTTGGGCCTCGTTCTGGAGCTGCTCCACCTGCCGGATCAGCATGTCGTTGCGCTGCTCGATGGCGAGGCGCTGCCGCAGCTCCTCACGCACCCAGGTCAACTCGGGCGTCGTTCCGGCGGTGACGCGCTCCATCAACTGCACGACGTGGAACCGCCCGTTCGACTCGACCACGGGGCCGACTTCGCCCGGGTTGAGGAGGCGGATCTGCTCCGCAATCGCGGCGTCGAGGCCGATGAGGCGGCTTTGCGGGAGGTAGGTTGAGGCGAACGCGAGTGTTCCAGCGGGATCAGTGGTGTACTCCTGGACGGTGAGCGCCCAGAGTGAGTCGGGGAAGGACGAAGTGTTGGCGCGAACCAAGGAGGCGCGCGCGGCTCTGGCTCGCTGCTGGTCATCGAGCGAAAGCAAACGGAGCCGCAGGTATGGCTCGCGGAGGGCGAGCTGCGCGCGGTTGGCTTCGAAGTACGCCGCGATTTCCTCGTCCGAGGGCTCGACCGGGTTGGCCTCGAAGAAGCGGTCGATCAGGGCGGCGGCGAGTACAGCGCGCTCGTTGTCTTCGAGTTGGCGCCGCACGTCCTCTTCCTCTAGAAGGCCCTGACGGCGGGCCTCCTGGGCGAGCAGGCGGCTCTTAACCCACTGCTCGATCACTTGCCGCCGTGCGGTGGTGCTGTCGAGTCCGGCCGGGAGAACAGCCAGCGCCTCCCTGACTTCCGTCTCGCTCAACACTTCCTCGCCGACCTGGGCGGCGTGGCCGTCGTCCGGTCGTGGCGCTTCTTCGCCGCCGCAAGCCGAGAGGGCCAGGGC
>JABDIZ010000208.1 GCA_013003465.1 Rhodothermaceae bacterium | reverse complement strand
CCACCGGCTCGCCCTTCGGGTCCGGCTTCAGCGTGTCCTCATCGACCAGGACCGTGTCCGGCATCTGCGTCGGCGAGGGGCACACGTTGTCGATGAAACTCATCAGGCGGGAGACGCCGATGTTCTTCGTCGCGCTGGTCAGGAAGATGGGGAAGAGCTGCCGCCGGATCATGGCCTCGCGCAGGCCTTTGCGCATCTCGTCCTCCGTCAGTTCGCCCTTCTCGAAGTACAGCTCCATCAAGCTCTCGTCGTTCTCGGCGATGTTCTCGACGAGTTCGTTGTGCAGTTCGGCCGCCCGATCAGCGAAGGCGGCGTCGATAGCGCCGAACGTCATCTTGCCCTTCTCATCGAACTGGATCTGCTTCATCAGCAGCACATCGATGATGGAGCGCGTGCCGGAGCCGCCGGGCAACTGGACCGGCGTGGCGGCGCGGCCGAAGCGCTCACGGATGCGCCCGAGCGCCGTCTCGAAGTCGGAGCCGGAGGTGTCGAGCTTGTTGAGCACGAACATGGCGGGCGTCTCCGTCCGCTCGGTGTAGGTCCACCCCTGCTCGGTGCCGACCTGCACGCCCTCGGCGGCGTCGATCACGAAGAGCGCCGTGTCCGTCACCTTGAGCGCGGCGATAGTCTCGCCCACGAAGTCGAGGTAGCCGGGTGTGTCGAGGATGTTGATCTTGTGGCCCTCCCACTCGGCGTGGAGCAGCGACGTGAACACGCTCATGTCGCGCTCGCGCTCGCTGGGGTGGTAGTCCGAGACGGTGTTGCCTTCTTCGACCGAGCCCATGCGGGGAATCGCCCCGGCACTGAAGAGCATCGCTTCGGCGAGCGTGGTCTTTCCACTGCCCTGGTGACCAACGAGGGCAACGTTGCGGACGTGATCGGCGTCGTAGACTTGCATGGGAGGCGTGGGGAAGGTGGGCGGCCAGCCGCGTGTACAAACGATGAAGGGCGTCCAAGATAGCGGAGGCGGAGGCGCTGGGAAAGAGCGAGGAGGAGAAAGGGAGGGATGAGGAGGGGGCGTGTGGGGGAAGGGAAACATTTCAGAGCGCGCCCGTCCAACTCACCCCTCACCCTCAACCCCTGTGCTCCTCCTCGGCATCGAAACGGCGACCGATGTGTGCAGCGTCGCGCTCTTGGACGGCGAGGCGCTGCTGGCCGAGACGAGCCTGTTTGTCCCCCGCTCCCACGCCGCTCGACTGGCGCCGCTCATTCAGGAGATGCTGGCGCACACCGGGCGAACCGCGGCCGACCTCGACGCGATTGCTGTCTCCGCGGGACCCGGTTCCTTCACCGGCCTCCGCATCGGCGCGAGTACGGCCAAAGGCCTCGCCGTCGCAGCCGATGCCGTCCTGGTGGCCGTTCCCACGCTCGACGCGCTGGCTCAAGCCGCCTGGCCTGCGCCCGATCCCACGCCGGTACTCGTCACCTTGCCGTCGCGGCGGGGCGAGGTGTACGGTGCCCTGTATCGGCCGGATGTGGCAGGCCTCGTCCATGCGCGGGAGGCCAAAGCCCTTACGCTCGCCGAGATCAAGGCGTGGCTGCCCGAGGAGGAGGCCCTCCGTCTGCTCGGACCGGGGTCCTCGCTCGTCGTGGAAGCGGCCGAACAAGCCGGGCTGGCACGCACCTTCGACGTCCCCGAGGCCTCCCCATCGGCTACTCGCGTAGCGCGCCTCGGGCGAGCGCGCTGGGAGGCCGGGGAAACGGAGAACGTGGCGGCGTGGGAGCCATTCTACCTGAAAGCCTTCGTCGCCAAGCCGCCTCGGCCTATCTTTGGAGCAACCGCTGAACGGGAGGGCAGGTGAACGGCGGTGCGTTCCCTTCCCCCTCGTTCACCTCCCCCATTCTCCCTCTTTCACTCTCATGGCCTGGTACAAGCGTCGCTCAGCGGGCATCGTCACCTCGCGCGCGGAACAAAACGAATCCCCTGAGGGCTACTGGATCAAGTGCCCCGAGTGCAGCCACATCATGAGCCAGCGCGAGCTTGACGACCAGCTCCGCGTGTGCCCCAAGTGCGGACACCATCACGCGATGAACGGCCTCGGGTACTTCGACCTGCTCTTCGACGGCGGCGACTACGCGCGGCACGACGCCGGCCTCCGCTCCGGCGACCCGCTCGACTTCGTGGACCGGAAGCCGTACCCGCAGCGGATCGAGGCGGCCGAGCGCAAGAGCCATCTCAACGACGCCGCCGTCTCCGCGACCGGCACGGTGGGCGGCCACCCGCTCTCCATCGGGGCCATGGACTTCAGCTTCATCGGCGGCTCGATGGGCTCGGTGGTCGGTGAGATTCTCACGCGCGCCATCCGGCGGGCCACCGACGAGGACCGGGCGCTGCTCATCATCAGCCAGAGCGGTGGCGCCCGCATGATGGAGGGCGCACTCAGCCTGATGCAGATGGCCAAGACGAGCGCCAACCTCGCCGTCCTCGCTGAGAAAGGCCTGCCCTTCTTCTCGCTCATGACCCACCCGACGACGGGCGGCGTCACGGCCTCCTTCGCCATGCTCGGCGACTTCAACCTCGCCGAGCCCAACGCGCTCATCGGTTTCGCCGGGCCGCGCGTGATCCGTGAAACCATCGGGCGCGACCTGCCCCGCGGCTTCCAGCGCGCCGAGTTCCTCGTGGAGCAGGGCTTCGTGGACTTCGTCGTCAAGCGGCCAGACCTGCGCAAGACGCTGGTCGGTCTTCTCGATCAACTCTTTGAGGCGACACCTGCCGAGACCTCCGCTGAAACCGTGGGCGTCGCCGCCAACGGCCGCGCCGAGTAACCACTGCAGGGTAGCCCGGCTGCACGCGCTCCTGCACGCGGCCGGGGTTCAACGCGTCCCCCATCTTCCGGCCCATGCCCGCCCCTCGGTTCCGCAGCCTTGTCCACGCCGGACGCCTCGGTGTGTTGCTGGCCTTCACCGCTACCGCTCTGCACGCGCAAGTGCGCGAAGGCGTGCTGCCCATCGACGATCCGGTGCAGCGCTTTCTCCAGCGCCAGCAGGCCGCCGGGCATCTGCCGGGCGAGCTCCTCACCACTCTGCCTCTCTCGGCCTACGAAGCCAACCGCCTCCTCGACTCGGTCGCAGTTCGTGCGGATGCACTTCCAGCCGTGGATCGTGCGTTGCTGGCGCGCTACCGAGGCGAGGCGCCCGGCCCTGGCGTGGGCGCCGTCCAGTCGCTCATTCCGGGCGCCTACCGTGACGGCGAGGCGCTCGTGGCGGTGGACGGCGACGGCTATGCACTCCGCGCACAACCCCTCGCCTACCTGACGCTGGCGCCCACGCGGCAGACGACGCGCGGCGACCAGGGCGGCACGCTGACGGCCTGGCAAAACACCCGCGGCATCCGGGCCAGTGGGCACGTCGGCCCCATCTTCTTCGAGACCCGATTGGAGGAGAACCAGCGCAAGCCGGTGTGGGACGCCTGGAGCACCTTCACGGCCCCGCGGCTCAACTTCGTCAAGCACCCGGGCGGCGACACCTACGACTACTGGCGCGCAACCGGGGTCGTCGGGTACCAGAACCAGTTCTTTGATGTCCGCTTTGGCCGCGACCGCAACCACTGGGGCTTCGGTGAGGGGAGCCTTGCGCTTGCTGATTTTGCTGCGCCGCAGGATCAACTGCAGATCCGCACGCGGTTCTGGCGCCTCCAGTACACCAACCTGTTCGCCCGCCGCGTCCGCCCCGTGGAGCGTACACCGGGCACGCCGGTCGTCTACCCGCGCAACTGGTCGGCGCTCCACCAGCTCGCACTGGATTTGCCCGGCGGGGTGCAGGCCGAGCTCTTCGAGATCACGCTCTTCGCCGATGACTCGCTCAACGGGCGCAGGGACGGCTTCGAGCTCTCCTACCTCAACCCGCTCATCTTCTACCGCGCCGTGGAAGCGGATGTCGGCACGCCCGACAACGTCATGTTGGGAGCGGGTCTCGCCTGGCAGGCCACGCCTGGATACCGCCTCTACACGCAACTCCTCCTAGACGAACTGCGCTTCAGCGAGATCACCAACGACTGGTGGGCCAACAAGTGGGGCTATTTGCTCGGTGCGCGTCTGGCGGATCCGGGGTGGGGCGAAACGCGCCTGCGCGGCCTCGATTTGCAAATCGAGTACACGCGCCAGCGGCCCTATCTGTACAGCCACCGTTTTGAATCGACTGCCTACCTCCACAGCGGCGACCTCATCGGGCACCCAGCCGGGCCGAACTCCTGGGACCTCGCCGCCTTCGCCCGCTACCGACCGATTCCGCAGGTCGAGGCGGCGCTGAACGTGGCGTACACCCGCCGAGGCCGCAACACGGCCACCGAGAACTTCGGCTCCGATCCGTCCCTCTCCTACGACTCGCGCGTATCGAACGACGGGGTGCTGACGCTCCAGGGTATTCGGCAGAACCAGCTGCTCATCGAAGGGCGAGCAGGCGTTGAAGTGCTGCCTTCGCTCGTCCTCGAAGGCGTCCTCCGCTATGAAGCCCTCGACGATGCCGAGCTAGGCCTCGACCGCTACCTCTCCGTCGGCGGGCAACTCCGGTGGGGCCTGCCCTACCAGAGCGTGCGCTACTAACGCCTCACTCTGCGGTCGCCAGTCGCCGCGCCCAACTCTCTGCGATCTCCTCAGTGGTCGTCCGTAGGTCTTTCGTGATCTCCCAGCTGGGGTAGTCCCCCTGAATGCGCGACAGATCCGAATAGTAGCAGATGTGGTCGCCCTCGCGGTTGGCCTCGTCGTAGCTCCACTGCATGGGCTTGCCCGTCACGGACTCGGCTAACGCGAAGGCCTCTCGCATCGAGAGGGCGTTCTGCTTGCC
>JABDIZ010000199.1 GCA_013003465.1 Rhodothermaceae bacterium | reverse complement strand
ACGCCGCAGCGACGGAGCGAACCGCTACCACGTCTAGCCGTCCGCCTTTGGAAACGGGCAAGCGGCGGTAGTAGCTCCGATACGTCTGGTCGCCGATGCGCTCGCGCACCCAAGCAGCCGGGGCGTCATCGACAAACACCCGCCGCACTGCCGAGGTCAGGCGGCTCGGTCCCGACACGTCCCCCCGGCTCCGCACCAGCACGCCGTTGTCGTACTCGGCGTAGGAGAAGTCTTCGTCATCCTCACCGAAGAGCCCAGCGGGCACCAGCACACGCGGAAACGGCGTCTCGGCGACGTAGCGCTGCAGGCGCGGGACGGCCTGCACATAGACCCACGCCACAGGAATCGAATCAGCCGCGATGGGGCCAATGCCAGCATAGCGGTACGTTCCGCGACGCCGCTCGACGGGAGCACGGCGGAGGTAGATGCCGTCGGCATCGCGCTCGGCAGCCCGCACGCGCAGCGTATCGACGTTGAGCGGATCGGCCTTGCCCGCACGCGGCGAGACCGGCTCGCGCTCCTCGGGAACGGGGTCGACATATGAGGCCAGCGTGTCGCTCTCAGGACCAACGAGGTCGAGGCGCACGAAATAGTCGGCCAGTGACGCCAGCAGGGACCCCGAGACCAGATCGCCGACGAGGGCATCGAGGGTGGCCTGGAGCGTGTCTACCCCCACGACCGGCTCATCGAACGCAGTCGTATCGGAGGGCACGATCGTACCAGCCCGGTGCGCCTCTACGGCGGCGGCCAGCAGCGGTTGTAGCTCGTCGCTCAGCGCCTCGGCCATGATCTGTTCCATCGCATAGATCACGCGGCGATCCTCCCCCTCTGCAAAGTCGTTCGCCGTCTCCACCATCAGTGCGTCGCGCCGTTCCTGTGCGGCGGGGAAGAGTACCAGTTAGGTGAGGGGCACAACGAGCAGCACACACACGAGCAGCCCTCGAATCGTGAGCAACCCTACCCACCGCTTGGGCCGACTGAGGACGAACAGCGCAACGCCGCTTCCGGCCACCCCGATCATCACCCCCGCCACCCAGGGCGGTACCGCAGCCAGGGGCACCGACGCGTAGATGAGCACGAACGCCGTGCCGAGCAGGCCAAAGACCCCCTTCCACACACGCGACGTGGGCGACGGCCCGAGGTGCATACGGACGCGTGCGAGCAGAACGGCGGCCGCCACGAGCGCTACCGTCGCCCCTGCCCAGCCAAGCAGCGACGCGAACACCAGCACGGTCAGCGGCTCCGGCATCGGCCCCGAACGGTCGAAGTAGCCGAGGGTGGCATCGAGGATGGCGTGCCGGGCTCCCACCACAAACAGGGTGACGATGCCGAGTGCCCCTACCGCCAGACCGATCAGACCGACGAGCGCTCGCAGCCGGGCGCTGGGCGCAGGCTCGTGCAACCGCGCGGCTGCCGTGCGCAGCAGGGCAAAGCGCAGCGCTACGGCGGCGAGCCCCACCATCCAGATCGCCGTCAGCAGGAGGTCCCCTGCCGACTGGAGCAGCCCCCAAAGAACCGATGAGCCTAGGTAGGCGGGATCGAACAGAGACGAGGCAAAGCCGCCTCGCTCCACCCAGCGCGCCGGCACCTCCAGCGCCAGCAAACCGAACCGGGCACCGCTCCAGACCCCTACCCATCCCACGAGTACCGCTCCCGCTCTCCACCACGCCAAGCCCCCCCTCCCCCAGATGGCGCGGCGCAGGGCGTGATTGAGCACTGCCCAGCATCCTGCCAGCAGCCAGCCGCCAAGCAGCACCAACCAGAAGGCCATGATGCTGCGGGCCTGCCCGCGCACCTCCGCCACCAACAAGGCCTCGGAAGGCAGTACCACCTGCGCCCACCCCAGGATCGTTCCGTCCGGCCCCGTCAACGGCGCCGGATCGCCACGGAACACACGGCGGCGGCCCGTGAAGGCCACGGCGAACGGCGGCATGATGTCGCCACGCCACAACTCGGCGAGGTCGTAGTCTTGCAAATAGCGGTTGCGCACCGGCACCTCGACCTGTGCCAGCCGCATGGCTCGCACGGCGCCGAGTTGCTGCCCGCCGGCATCGCGGATGGGGAGCCAGAGGACGAGGATGCGGCGCTCGACGCCATCGAGCACGATCCCGGT
>JABDIZ010000191.1 GCA_013003465.1 Rhodothermaceae bacterium | reverse complement strand
TCGCAGAAGAGGGACCGTCACGTCCAGGTCTCGTGTCTCATAATCAGGCACTTTCAGATGGCGTCGGTTTATAACCGATCGGCCACGATCTCGCGGGCCATCTCGAAGGCTTCCGGGTACGAGAGATAGACCGGAGAATCCGTCGCGTGCATCCGGCCGAGCAGACCCGTGTGTACCCGGTACTTGATGTCACCGATCGCGAGCGCGCCGACGCCGAGCGCGCGGAGGACGTCGCGCCGGGAGCGCGGGGGGGAGGCCATCGGGGGGACGGGGGGAGCAGTCGGAGTCTACGGCGACGAGGGGCCGAACGGAACGGCAGACGCGGCGACGACGGGCAGCGTCTCGGGCGGGGAGGAGGGAGGCACTACATTCATCCACAGCCCCCAGCCTCATAGTGATTCATTTTGACACTGTCGTGCTAGCCGTACGGCGCGCGCAACCGATATGGGCCATCCGGCGCCATCGGCGCGTCAGTGCAAATTGATGCTTTTCGTACCTGAACCTGCCGTGTGTGTCCGCGGGTGCACCTTGGCTGGAAGGTATCTCATGGAATAGAGTAGTAGATAGTGTATCGTAAGCTGCCCATCGCTGGCCAAAACTAAACATGAGATTATTCATCGCAGGTATCGTCTTGTTGACTGCGACGTCCGGTACGGCCCAGCCGCGCCAAGGCATGGATCCAGTCGTTGAGGATCCAGGGGTTGTTGATGCTGAGTATCCACCGGCCATGAGGATGCTCAGGTTCGATAGCGAGGGCAGTCGCCTCAACGGCCTCATCTACCTCGCAGACGGCCCGGGTCCTCACCCGGTGGTTCTGCTGCTTCATGGATTTCCTGGAAACGAGAAGAACCTCGATCTCGCTCAAGCCATGCGTCGGTCGGGGGTGAACGTCGTGTTTTTTCACTACCGAGGTAGCTGGGGGAGCGAGGGGACGTGGGGCTTCGCCAATGCCATCGAGGACGTGGCCAATGTTCTTGCCACTGTCAGGGATTCCACGTGGGCCCGAGAGCACAGGTCAGATCCGAACAACGTCGGCATCGTGGGGCACAGCTTTGGAAGTTTTCTAGGGGCTAAAACAGTGGAGGGAGACAACTCTGTCGCATGCCTTGCATATCTGGATGGCTGGGACGTCGGGGCGGACGCCATAAGCATCAACAACGACGAAGACTTGTACAGCTACGTACTCGCGCGATGGCAAGAAGGGGAATTCGCCGAGGGTGGACCCTTGCAGGGCGATGCAGTGAGCGCATTGGCTGAGATGACCGGAGAGGCGGAGTCCTATTCGCTTGACCAGATGGCTCCTTCAATCGCCCGGACCCCACTCCTGATCGTCTCCGCCACCCGGGCACAGGGGAGGTATCATGACTCTCGTGTACGGACTCTTCAAAATGCTGGGGCTGAGAATCTCACCGAGGTCATTTTTGATGATGATCACTCGTTTTCGGCACACAGGATCGAATTGGCACAGTTGCTCGTTGATTGGATAAGCGATTCGTGCTGGGAATAGATATCGTGCGTATCTGTAGCGAGCCCCCCGTCGATCCGTGGCCCGAAGCCTCCGCGCCGACGCTCCCAGCCGTCCGGATCGTCGGACGTCGCGGCGGTGGAGCCACCTCCGATCCGGAGGCCTGGCTGGCGCCGTCTCGGCCGTCGTGTTTGCGGCCGTCCACGCCTGGCTGATCAGCGACATCTGGGTCACGGCCCCCGCGATGGCCGCCGCCGGGGCCGCGTGCGGTCTGAGCGTCGCGTGGAGCTTCGGACTGCTCGTCGAGGCGCCCACGGTTGCCGGGTGGGTGCGCTACACCCTGCTCTACGTCGCGGGGTTCGGGGGCCTCGGCGCGGCGTCCGTGCTCGCCTTCGAGCCCGTGACGACGATGGCGGCCGTCGTCGCCGCCAACGAGCCGCCGGAGGCGCTGTTCGCCGAGGCGATGCCGCTGACCATCGCGTTCACCGTCGCGATGGCGGCGCTCGTGGGCTGGCGGTACCGGGCGACGCGTGGCTCGCTCGCGGCGGTCCTGCTGACGTGCGCGCTGCTCGTGCTCCTGCTGGGTCTCAACATCTCGGCGATCGGCCTCGTGCACGTCCCGAGCGGGTCGGCGGTCGTGATCGCGGAGCTGTTCGGCCTGACCGCGCTGCTGGCGGGCGTCTACGCGGCCGTGTTCGTCGGCATGGAGCGGAGCCGGTTTCTGAGAGGGGAGGGGGCCGGCGCCGCCGAGCCCTGACCGAGAGCGAGCCCGACGCGCGCTCCGCCCCGTACCTTTCGGCGTCTCCCCCCGACGATTCCCGTGGCCCGCATCATCCACGCCGGCGACACGCCGGCCAAGCGCCGACGCGCGCACACGAGAGCCTCCGCCGAGGCCCTCCGCCTCCTCGCCACGC
>JABDIZ010000184.1 GCA_013003465.1 Rhodothermaceae bacterium | reverse complement strand
GGTCCTCACTCTGCGCGCGTGGATCGATGGGGTCGAACGTCTGGCGTCCGAAGCGCATGGCCGGGTCGTCTTCGCGCTCCCGGATCCAACGGTCGGCGATCCGGGCGTCCGCTTCCACGTCGGTCACGCCGGGGTTGAGCCGATAGCCCCACTCGATAGCCCAGCGGTCGTACTCGCCCAGGTTGGGCATGAATTGGCGCACGCCATCGCCGGGCTGCGCGATGTAGTTGAAGCGCGCGTAGTCCATGATGGAGGGCGCCGTGCCACGCGACGCCGTGAAGGTCGGCGAGCGCAGCGAGTCCACCGGGTAGGCGTTCGACGAAATGAAGTTGTGCGGCAGGCCCAGCGTGTGGCCCACCTCGTGTGCCGAGACGAAGCGGATGAGCTGGCCCATTGTCTCTTCCTCGAACTCGGTCCCACGCGCAGCCGGGTTGACAGCAGCCGTCTGTACGAAGAACCAGTTGCGCAGCAGGTTCATGACGTTGTGGTACCAGTTGATGTCCGACTCCAGGATCTCGCCGCTGCGCGGATCGTGAACGTGCGGCCCGCTGGCGTTCTGGACGGGCGAGGCGAAGTAGCGGATCACCGAGTAGCGCACGTCCTCCGGACTGAACTCGGGGTCTTCCTCGGGTGTGGGCGCGTCGCGGGCGAGGATGGCGTTACTGAACCCAGCGGCCTCAAAGGCGCTCTGCCAGTCTTCGATGCCCTGCTTGAGGTACGGGCGCCATTCCTCGGGCGTAGCCGGGTCGAGGTAGTACACGATGGGCTCGACCGGATCGACGACCTCGCCTCGCGCATAGGCCGCCGGGTCGCTCGGCTCCAGGCGCCAGCGCGTGATGTACTGGCGCTGCTCGGCGCGCTGCGCGGGCAGGCCGAAATCGGTCTGCGTGATCGAGAAGTAGCCCACGCGTTCGTCGTACAGGCGCGGCTGCATGGGCTCCGCGGGAAGAAGCACCATCGAGTGGTTCATCTCCACCGAGATCGTGCCGGTCGAGGAATTCGCAGGCGGCTCCTGCGCGTCGTAGGTCAGCACGGCGCGCACCTCAATGTTCTTCGGGTAGCTCGCCGCCCGCACGAGAAAGGAGCGGCTGTCATCGAGGCGTCGCACGCGGAAGCGCTCGCGGGCACCTCGGTTCAGACCGAGCAGCGGCGTGTCCTTGGCGTAAAGGCCCGTCACATCGATGACCACGCCCGTCGAGTCCTCGTTGAGGGCCTCGATATCGAAGCTGGCGATGATGGGCTCGAACGTCGAGTTGCGGACGGCCTGATAGACTGGCAGTGAATCGCTGGCGACGATGTTGTAACTGACGGTGCGGAGCAGGATGCTCTTGGCCCGCCGCTCCCACCGCACGACCTGCGTGTTGGCTTTCTGGCCCCCGTAGCCGAGGTTCTCTGCCGTCCGCGCCACGCGGCTCACGAGCAGCAGCTCGCGCCCCAGCAGCGAATCGGGGATTTCGTAGAGCAGCTTGTCGCCGTCGTCGAACCAGTGCGTGGTGAACAGGCCCTCATCGCTCTCCGCGTCGTCCGTGACGACCTCATCGTAGGGTTTAAAGTCGGGCTCGTCCTCCTCCGTTTCGGAGGTGTCGGCGGCCGCCGCGGGCGGCGTTGCCGCCGGACGCGAGCCCGAGCAGGCGGCCAGCGTCAGGAGGAGGGCGAAGAGCAGCGGGGTGAGTACACGAGCGGACATCCAGGGTCGGGGTG
>JABDIZ010000261.1 GCA_013003465.1 Rhodothermaceae bacterium | reverse complement strand
CCCCAGAGAGGTGGGTGAGTGGCTTAAACCACAGGTTTGCTAAACCTGCGTACTCCGATAGGGGTACCGAGGGTTCGAATCCCTCCCTCTCCGCTCGGGTTCAACGCAGCCCCGGTGCCGTGCACGGCACCGGGGCTGCGTCTATCTAGCCGGGCTCCGCCATGACGCTCGTTTCCGCGTTCCTCCTGCTCTTTCTCGTGATGGACCCGGCGGGCAATGTGCCGGTGTTCCTCGCTGCTCTGAAGCCTGTGGCCCCAGGGCGCCGCCGCCTTGTGATCGTGCGTGAGTTGCTGATCGCCCTCGGCGTGCTCGTGCTCTTCCTCTTCGCCGGGCCGACGGTCTTGGGGGCGCTCGGTATTTCGGAGCAGGCGCTCTCCATCGCGGGCGGCATCATCCTCTTCCTGATCGCGTTGCGGATGATCTTTCCAGGGCAGGGCGGTCCGGCGGGCGATGAGATCGAGGGGGAACCCTTCGTCGTGCCGCTCGCCATTCCGCTGCTCGCCGGACCCAGTGCGATGGCCTCCGTCATGCTCGTCATGAGCACCGATCCCACACGGTGGCCCACCTGGCTGGCCGCGTTGCTGCTCGCATGGACGACCTCTGCCGTCATCCTTCTGCTTGCCAACCGGCTCAGCCGCTTCTTCGGACGACGGGGACTCATCGCCATCGAGCGGCTCATGGGCATGATCCTGACGGCCGTGGCCGTCGAGATGTTCATGCGCGGTGTGGCCGCTTATGGGGGTTAGGAATGCTCAGGCCGCGCGCGGCGTGCCGAAGTGGGTGTCCATCGCGATGCCGCAGGCTTGCAGGAATTTGGTGGGCAACTCGCCGCCGATGAAGATGAACACGTCGTCGTTGGGGAGCGTGTGCTCGGTGCCTTCCGCGTCGGTGTAGGCGATGGCGTCCGCCTCGATGCGCGTCAGGTTGGTGCTCCACAGCGGCGTGATCTGGACTGCTGCGACGGCTGCTTGGAAGCGATCCAGGTTGCCGGGCTTGACGCGCGCGAGGGCGTCCTTGCGATAGGAGAGATGCACGGTGGTGCCGGGCTGGTCGGCCAGCATCATCGCCGCTTCTACCGCCGAATCACCGCCGCCGACGACGAGGAGGCGCCGCCCGGCGAAGTGCTCGGGCTCGGCGAGGCTGTAGTAGACGCCCTCGCGGTCCTCGCCCGGAATGCCCAGTTTGCGCGGGGTGCCGCGTCGCCCGATAGCAAGGATCACGCGTTGGGTAGGAAACGCCTCGCCCTCCTTGGTATGCACCACGAAGCCATCGCCCTCTAGCCGTTCGATCCGATCCACGGTCTGGCTGGTCTGAATCTCGACGCCCGTCTTCTCTACCATGTCGCGTTGGTGCGCGATGAGTTCCTCCTTGCGGATCTCGGTGAAGTCGAGCGTGCCGTAGCCGGGCACGGTAAACGCGCGGTTCATGACCAGCTTACGGCGCGGGTAATGGCGCACCGTGCCGCCGAGGTCCGGTTCTTTTTCGAGCGTGACCGTGTCGAGGCCGTGTTGCTTGGCGTTGATTGTGGCCGAGAGCCCCGCCGGTCCGGCTCCGATGATGACCGCATCGAGTATGCCGGGTGATGCCGGACGGTTTTCCCTGGCGATACGTTCGACGCACTGCCGTGCTTGCTCGAAGGCATTGCGTACGAGCCCCATCCCGCCCAGCTCGCCCACGATGTAGAGGCCCGGCACGTTCGTCTCGTAGTTCTCGCGCACGCGCGGCAACTCCACGCCGCGTTGTGCGGTGCCGAAGACGAGCGAGATGGCATCGGTAGGGCAGGCACGCTCGCACATGCCGTGGCCCACGCACCGGGCGGGTGCGATGGCCTCGGCCTGCATCCCAATGAGTGCCAGCACGTCGCCTTCCGGGCAGACATCCACGCATGCGCCGCATCCGGCGCAGAGGCCCGGATCCACAATGGGGTAGAGCGAGACGGGTTCGTGGAGGTTGTACTCGCGCGCCTTTGCCGCCGCCTCGTGTGCATGCTGCTCTGTGCGCCGTCGTCGAATCAGGAAGGGGATGCTGGTGACGGCTGCCAGCACGAGCGCGATGCCCCAGATGATCAACGTGTCCATCACAGCCGATACCAGAGGGCCGAGTAAATGCGCGTACTGGAGATACGGTCGCTAAGGTTCGTGCTGGCCTGCATCGTAAAGGCGAGACGGCGTGTGATGGGCACTTGGACGAGTGCTTCGAGGCCGTGCGTGACGAGCGCCTCGCCCACCGTAAGCGGCGATTGCTGGTAGCGGTAGCCAAGGCGGGCATAGAGCGATCCGAAGGAGCGCGTCAGCCCGGCGCTGCCGTAGAGCCCGCGCTGGGTCCCCGTCACCTCGTCGCGGGTCCAGACGGTCGCGTTTGCGGAGAGGCCCACGCCGGTACTCGGGATGCGGGGGATGGAGAGCCCGCCGCTTGCCGTGAGCGTGCTCGGTCGGCCTTCGGCTGTGGCCGTTGAGAGGTCGGCACGGAGCGCCGTGTTTGGGAGTGGTCCGCTGCGCAGGAGCAGTGTAGCCCCGCCACCGAAGCGGGTCGTGCGATCCAGCAACGTCTGTTGTTCGCCAAAGAAGAGGTATGAGCGGCTGCTGCGGGCGTAGGCGCGTAGGCGGAGGCCATCCGAAATGGTGGTATTGATCCGCGCGTTGAGTCGCGAGAAAGTCCACTCGCCGGTCTCCGGATCCTGATCCAGCAGGGCCTCAGTGCTGAGTGCGAAGCCGCGCGCGTGCGCCGTCTGCTGCGCACCGATGAACGTACGCGTCTGCATGCTGTCGTTTCGCGGGCGCACCTGCCCCGCGAGCAGGACAGCATCCACACGCGCCCCTTCGACGGCAAAGGCGCGGTGGCCGAAGACCGTGTACTTCGGCAGATCGCCCGAGGGGGAGGCGTCGGTGCGGCTTGGCTGGAACCCCGCCGCTACACCGACCCCCTGTTCCCTGTCGCCGACGTGCAGATTGAGGCCATCCCAGTAGCCGCTGAAGCGATCATAGCGGTTGTAGAAACGCCCGGCGGTTACGGTGAGGGGGAGGGTCGTGAATGCTTTCTCGATGCCGAGGCTATAGACGCGCACATCGGTGGGCCGGTCGAGCGGGAACGGATCGGCCGAGCGGTAGGCGGCACGGAGGTGGGCGTCGAGGTGGAGGCCGCCGGGGAGGTCGTCCACTGCCGCACGGAGGGTGGCAAAGGGTTGCGTGAAGGTGCGATCCACCTGAGGGCTTGTATCCGTCGCCTGCGTGCTCGATACCAGCCCATCCACCCCGACTTGCAAGCGCCCCGAAAGGCGGGGGGCGCGGATGGTCGGTCTGGTTGGGGTTGTCGGGGCGTCCAGCA
>JABDIZ010000145.1 GCA_013003465.1 Rhodothermaceae bacterium | reverse complement strand
CGCTCAAGCCGGTCGGCGATGAGGCTGGGCCCACCCACGACGGTCCGCTCCCAGCGCCCTACGTCTCGGCGGCATCGTCCCCGCCGGAGGCCACGATCAAAGCGCTGCTGGCGGGCATCGCCTTCGGCATCCTCTTCGGCGCGGCCAACGCCTACCTCGGCCTCCGGGCCGGACTGACGATCTCGACCTCCATCCCGGTGGCGGTTATGACGGTAGCGCTCTTCCGCGCGCTCCAGGCCGGCGGCGTCAAGAGCAGCATCCTCGAGGCCAACATGTCGCAGACGGTGGGGTCGGCGTCGAGTTCGGTCGCCAGCGGCGTCATCTTCACGCTCCCGGCGCTCTTCCTCTGGGGCTTCGACACCAACCTGGTCCAGATCACGCTGCTGGCGATGAGCGGCGGGTTGCTGGGGATCCTGTTCATGATCCCGTTGCGGCGCTACCTGATCGTCCGCGAGCACCCGAACCTGCCTTACCCCGAGGGAACGGCCTGCGCCGAAGTGCTCAAGGCCAGCGAGACCGGCGGTGCTCGTGCCAAGAACGTGTTCCTGGGGCTCGGCATCGGCGCGCTGTTCAAGGGGCTCACCGGCTGGGCGCGCGCCGTACCCGACGAACTGGAGGTCCACATCCCGCTCCTCAAAAAAGGGCAGCTCGGCAGCGATGTGAGCGCGGCGCTCTTCGGGGTCGGCTACATCCTCGGCCCGCGCATCGCCACGATCATGGTGGGCGGCGGGTTGCTCTCGTGGCTCGTCATCATCCCCATCATCGCGACCTGGGGCGAGGGGCGCGCCGAGCCGCTCTATCCAGAGACCGCCCTGTCCATTGCCGAGATGCCGGCCAGCCTGATCTGGACGCGCTACGTCCGCTACATCGGCGCGGGCGCCGTGGCGGCCGGTGGGCTGATCACGCTCATCAAGAGCATCCCGACGATGATCGAGAGCTTCCGGATCGGCGCGCGCCAGATTCGCGAGCGGCTCTCGGACGATGGCGAGAACGCGATCCTGCGCACCGACCACGACCTCTCGCTCCGTGTCGTTGGGATCGGCGCGCTGATCATCTTCCTTGTGCTCGCGCTCGTGCCGCAGGCGTTCAGCAGCATCGGCTTTCTCCCCGGGCGGGCCCTTGCGGCGCTGCTTGTCGTCGTCTTCGCCTTCTTCTTTGTAACGGTTAGCTCGCGCATTGTGGGGCTCGTCGGCGTGACCTCGAACCCGACGAGCGGGATGACAATCGCCACGCTGCTGGGCACGGCCTCGATCTTCCTACTCCTCGGCTGGACCGATGACGCGGGTAAGGTGGCCGCGCTGACCGTCGGCGCCGTCGTCGCCATCGCGGCCTCGATTGCGGGCGACACGTCGCAGGACCTCAAGACCGGCTTTCTGCTCGGCGCGACGCCCCGACGCCAGCAAGCCGGGGAACTGCTAGGCGTGCTCACGTCGGCCGCCTTCGTAGCGCTGACGGTGCTCTTGCTCGGCACTGCCTACGGCTTCGGTGGCGAGGAGCTGCCCGCCCCGCAGGCCACGCTCATGCAACTCGTCATCGACGGGGTACTGGCGCAGTCGCTGCCGTGGACGCTCGTCGCCATCGGCGCCGCCATCGCCATCGTGGCCGAGCTGCTGCGGATTCCGTCGCTCCCCTTCGCGGTGGGCGTCTATCTGCCCGTCTCGACCATGTTTCCCGTCTTCCTCGGCGGGTTGCTCCGCCTGGTCCTCGAACGGCGCGCGTCGTCGAAGGACGAGAAGACAGCGCGGCGCGACCGGGGCATTCTCTTCGGCTCGGGACTCGTCGGGGGCGAGGGGCTGATCGGGGTGGTGATCGCGGGGGCGGCAGGCTACGCCGTCTCGCGAGGGCAGACCCCATGGAGCGTGGGCACGGAGTGGGCCGGGGCTGCTGCCCCGTGGCTGGCGTTGGCGCTCTTCATAGCGCTGATCGCGTACTTCTGGCGCCTGGCGGCCCCCCCGCGTTCGTCACAGGCGGAGGACTGAGCCGCCAGCAAACCCGCAAAAAAGGCTCACAAGGAGCATGTGGCCTCGGTAGAGGGGGAAATCCGTCTAGGGGGTGGGCAGCGGGGTTGCTACGCCGCCGTGCCCCTTGTGCAGACCACCATTTGAGGTATCGTCATGCGTTCTTTCCTTCTGCTCACCCTCCTCGTGTTGCTGGCTCTTCCGGCCGAGGCGCAGCAACGCGCCCGCGTCACGACCAACGCCGAGCGCGCCGATGGGGGCGTCACGCACACCGATAACTGGCGTGAGAACCAGGCCGTTCCGGTCGTCCAGGTGAGCCTGGCCAGGGCCCCGCGCGATGCGGCGTCCGGCCTCGCCACGGGGCGCCGCCAGCACCGGCCTGTGGCCTTGACGAATGCACAGCGCGCCAGCCTTCTGCTCCAAGGACAGGGCGGCGGCACACCCAACGCGGGCAATACCGTTGCAGCGGCCCCGCCGCCGGTGCTCTCGCACCTTCGCCTGACCCCGCGCCGTCCGTTCACAGCCCTGGGCCACCTCCAGATCTCCGGGCCCGTCACCATCGACTTCTCCGGCGACCATGCCTTCATCAACCTGTCGGTCAGCAATCCTAACCCGGCGCCGCGCGTGAGCATCACGGCTGAGTTGGAAGGCGGCGAGCGCTATCTGCTCGACTTCCTGATCGACCCGTCGGACTCAGGGACGTACACCATCGAAGGGCCGGGGGGCATGGACATGGCCTACGACATCGGCGTCACGGACGAGCACTTGCTGATGCTCGTGGAGCCGCAGCAGTCCGGCGACTACACGTTCACGCTCAAGCCGCCCTACGGCGAAGTGTCGGCGTTCCGATTCTATTCGGTCGAGCTCTCGAAGCTGGAGTAAACAGGGCCAAGTGCGATGAACTTCACGCGGGGCGCTGGACAAGTCCGGCGCCCCGCTCTACTTTGAGGCTCGTTCCTTCCCATACGCCTCAGGTCCCCGCTTCGGCGGGGTGAAAAGGGAAGTCGGTGCGCTTCGTCGCGAAGCAATGCCGACGCTGTACCCGCAACTGTAGGCGGCCCTTCGGGGAGCGCTGATGCGCCCGGCCACTGTCCGTCCAGGATGGGAAGGCTGTAGCGTGGAGCTGCCCGAGCGCAGGGGCCGCGAGCCAGGAGACCTGCCCGAGCGCGTTTCGTCACGACCTCCGGGACCAGAGGGCTTGTGGCGCACGACCCGCCGGGCCCCTCCGTCTGCGCGTTTCGCTGCACCCGACCCTCACCAAGTGAGGCTCGGGTTTTTTTGTTGCGCCTTCCCCTCCTGCTCGCCTTGCTCGCTGCTGCGCCCCTCGCGGCGCAGCCCGCCGATTCGTCGGCGGGGCGGGCGGACACGACCTTGCCAGATGTGACGGTGACGGCCACACGCGTGCCGCTGCCCTCGCGCGACGCCCCGGCTCGCGTCACAGCGCTCGGCCGTCGCGCCGTCGCAGCGACGAACGCGACCCACGTGGCCGAGTTGCTGGAGGCGCGGGCGCCGCTGTTCGTTCGGCGCTACGGGCCGAGTGGACTGGCCACCGTGACCTTGCGTGGCGCCGGTTCCTCTCAGACGCTGCTACTGCTCGACGGGCGCCCGCTGACCGACCCGCAACTCGGCGCGATGGACGTGTCGCTGCTCCCCACGGTGCTCCTTGAATCGGTCGAGGTGTTGCACGGCGGCGGCGCGGCACTCTACGGCTCTGATGCCGTCGGCGGCGTGGTACATCTGCGCGCGGTACAGCCGGGCGAAGGGCCTGCGCTGCGCCTCACGAGCGAAGCTGGGGCGTGGGGACAGCGTCGTATGGGCGGTTTACTCTCAGGGCGTACAGGCCGATGGTCGGGTGTCGTGGTAGCGGAGGGCGAGCGCGCCGATGAGGACTTCCAGTACCCCGATCGCTCCCTCTTGGGCGAGCCGCTCGTGCGCCATGCCGGGTGGGATCGGCAGCGGGTCGCGGGCTACGGCGCTGCCGCCTATTCAGATGAGGCCACGACGCTGCGCGCGGCGGCGCTCCTCGTCGATGCCGAGCGCGGCCTCGGTGGCACCGACTCGGTAGGCGCGCGGCAGTGGGATCGGCAGGTGCGCCTGTGGCTTGATGGATACCAGAAGACCGGGTGGGGCCGCATCGGCGCGGGTGGCTTCGTGCAGCGAGCGCGCCTCCGCTATGCCAGCCCCTTTCCAGCGGGCGACCGCCCCGACGCCCTCGATGAAACGGGCCGAACGGCGACGGCCGGGCTTGACCTCCGCACCCATGTCACTGCGCTGGACGGCTGGCACCTGACCGGCTCGCTCTCCGCCGGGCTCGGCACCGCCGATCATCCGAGCTTCCCCGATCACGCGACGGATCGTTACAGTGCCCTCGCTCTTGCCGGAGCCCAGACGGGCGGGCGGCTTCGTCTCTTCCCTGCGGTGCGTCTCGATGCCTACGCGCCCACCGAGGCTGCGCGTCGCCTCGTGCTCAGTCCGAGCCTGGGCGTGAACGGGCAGCCGTTTGCTTCGGATGCGTTTCGCCTCAAGGCGAGCGCCGGGCGAGTGTTTCGGATGCCGACGCTCAACGACCGCTTCTGGCGCCCCGGTGGCAATCTGTATCTCCAGCCCGAGCGCGGCTGGACGGTCGATGCTGGAGGGGTCTGGACGCCGCGTGGCGCGCAACTCGAAGTGACGGCGTTCGTTTCCACGCTGCGCGATCAGATCGTCTGGCAGCCGACCGTCGAAGGGTACTGGGCGCCGGAGAACGTCGGGCGCACGCGCAGCCTGGGCGTCGAAGTTTCCGCGTCGAAAACATGGCTGCTCGGGTCCGGTCGCGGGCTCGGCACCGGGCTCTCCGCGACGCTCACGGACGCGCGGGATCGCTCCGATCCGGCAGCCTCGAGCTACGACCGGCAACTCCGTTACGTCCCACGCTGGACGGCCAAAGGCTGGACCAGCTTGGCACTCGGCGCGCTCGTCCTCGACGTGAACGCTCAGGCCGTCGGGCGTCGAACCACCACTGCCGATGCGAGCCAGTCGCTGGCACCTTACCTCGTCTTCGCCGGACAACTCCGCTACGCTCGCATGGTGGGGCCGGTGCGCGCCACGCTTGGGCTCCACCTCGCCAATCTCACGGATCGCATCTACGAGGTCGTCCAGTCTACCGTCATGCCACCGCGCCACCTGCGCGTGCGTCTCGCCCTTCAAATCCTCTAGCAACCGCCCATGAAACGCCTGCTCCCGCTCCTCTGTCTCCTGGCCCTGGCCATCGGCTGTGATACCAGCGATCCGGTGCTCCCGAGTGTCGCGCCGGTCACGATGTACGTCGGCAACCAGGGCAATTTTTCGGACAACAACGGCACCATCACGGCCTACGACCTCGATACGGGAGCCGTCCGCCAGGACGTGGTGCCCAACCTCGGCGGGCTCGTCCAGCGTGTCCTCGTCGGCAGCTACGTGACGAGTGGCGAGGAGTTCTTCGTCCTCCTCAACTTCGACGACTCCTTTTCGACGGGTGCAGGCCGCATCGACGAGGTGAACGTGGACTCGGGCGAGCGGACGCAGCAGATGCCGGTGAATACCCCTCGCGATCTGGCCGCTGTCGGGGGTGGCAGGGCCTACGTGAGCAACCTGTACGCCGGGACAGTGACGCCTGTGGATCTCATCGCAGGCACCGCTGGAGCCCCCATCGCCGTGGGTGCCAACCCGGAAGGGCTCATAGCCATCGGCAACCGGCTCTACGTCGCCAACTCCGGTTTCGGCTTCGGCACCGCAGTGTCGGTCGTGGATATCGCGCAGGGCGCGGTGATCGAGACGCTGGAAGGCATTTGTGTTGGGCCGCGCACGCTCCTCGCTGACGCTGAAGCCGAGGTGTGGGTCTTCTGCTCCGGCACCTCGGATTTCAACACGGGCGAGGTCATCGACGACGGCGCCGTCGTCGTGCTCAACGGTGCGACGGGCGCCGAGGTCGCGCGGATGCCGGTCACGGGCGTACTCGGGGCTGCGAGCCTCGGGCAGGACGCCGCCTTCAGCGCCACGCACCACGAGATGGCCGTCGTGGTGGGCGCCGAGGTGCTCCGTTTCGATACGCGCTCCAACACGTTGCTACAGGGGTTCGAGGTGAGCGGGGCGCCGATCAGCGCCGTGGCGTACAGCGAGACTGAAGGTCGTCTCTACCTCGGCCGCCTGGACCCGACCAATCCGTTCGCCGCCGCCGGATTTGTCTCGGTTCACAGCCTCGGCGGCACCGAAGTAGACAGGTTGGAAGCAGGCATTGCCCCGGCCTCCATCGCGTTCACCTCCGGCACCATCGAAGGATAGGCAGATGGCTGCACGCTGCATCGATCGATGTATGTGCTTTGGGCGGACGTTCGCCGAATTGAAGCAGACTGCCGAGGCTACCGGGGCCGACTCGGTGGCTGCGCTTCAGGAGCACGCCGTGTTCGGACAACGGTGCGCGCTGTGTCACCCGTACGTCCGGCGGATGTTGCGCACAGGCGAGACGGTCTTCCACGAGATCGTCACCGTCGAGGACGAGTAGGAAGCAAAGGTGCCTTAGTGTCCACGGAAGCGACGGCGGAGCGCCTGGTTGGGCTCGCCTTCGAGCCGGGCGCCTTCCACGCGGACATCGCGCCCGAGCGTGACTCGCGCACCAGGCTCCACGACGAGTACGGCACCGGGGCCGCCCAGCACGCCACGCTCAATGAGGACCTCGGCTTCCGGCCCGACGACGAGTCGCGCGCCGGGTTCAAGGCGAAGTCCTTCCGCAAACGTCAGGCGGACCGGGCCGAGGCTGGCGTACCGTCCGGCGGTGGAGTCAGCCCGGACGTCGTTGGCGCCGAGGTAGACCGTCACACCGGATTCGGCAAGGGCTTCGCTCATAAACACGAGCCCATCGAAGTCGGGGCCGAGCCAGGCATCGGCGCGAAAGACGGGCCAGGGAGCCTCGGTTGATAGGAAGTCCGGGCGACGCCGCACATCGGCGATGAAGTCGAACCGCATGGTCGAATCGGGATCGTCGGAGGCATAGCGCATCGCGTCGAGGGCGAACCAGACAGGCGCTGTGTCCTCAGGGCGTTGATCGGATCGAGGGAAGCCGCCGCTCGTCGGGCGCGTCCACGGCGCGAGTTGGGGTGTTGTGTCGGGGCCGAAGAAATCGCCGTCGTAGGTGTTCGGGCCGAGGCAACTCGCGTGGGCCCCTCTGCACCGACTCGTTCGGTCGTAGGCTCTGTCGGCGGGGAGCATTCCGTAGGCGTAGCGGTGGCCGCGCGGTTCGCCCCGGCTCAGCGCCACATGCAGCCCGGGCGTGGCCAAGCCCTCGTAGATCACA